>JAGLKS010000255.1 GCA_023140905.1 Alphaproteobacteria bacterium
CAATTTAGTTCCGCTTTTGGTTTTTGATGACGTTTTTAGAGCTTAAGACGACCCGCAACGTAGTGCAAAAACTCCAAACTTTAGATATAATTGATGTTGTGTTCATGTTTCCTCCATCAAACAACCGTCAAACAAATTATTTGACAATAAATACTTTAATATCAGTCGATTAGACCGCATGGTTACAAATGATGTCATGTTCTTTGTTCTTCCTATCAAACAAATTAGCCCCAGATATATTCGTTCTTCTGTCGTCCGTAGTTTTGCACATGCCACTCTCCCCATTTTACAAAATCATATACACGATAATATGGAACAGCACCATTAATATACACGCAATAGTTGCTCGTCAAGCCGGTTTGAGCCTTTATGAACTCTTCTTTATTCAAAGCCAATACCGTGCAAACAGCCCTAGTGACGCAACACTCATTATTCAAATCGTTCATTTAAGAAAAACGCAAAAGAAAGCCTGCCAACTACATGAGGCAGGCATTATCTAACTAGAATTTATTTAAACACTCTCATGCTCGATATTGAGATAATAGCGCGTATATTTGCGCTCACCTGTCTTCTTTAAAACCCCCATTTCAACAAGAGCCTGTAGATCGCGCGTAGCCGTAGCCCTGGCCGCGCCAGAAATCGTAATATAGTTATTCGCGCTTAAACCACCTTTAAAGCCATCAATCCCTTCCTCGAACATACGAGCAATAACTTTGGATTGGCGCTCATTAAGCTTATCCGAGAAACGATCATAAAATTTACTCTTCTCAATAAGAAAATTGATCATGCTTTGTGTAAGGTCCTGAGCCTCCAAGACTGTTTGACAGAAAAATTCCAGCCATTCCTGAATATCAATATCGTCACTGGCACTCTGTAAAGCCTTATAATAAGCTTTTCTTGACCGCTCTATTGCTTGAGCTAAAGCAATCAGCGTAGGCCCCTTTAAACCTTGAGACAGAACTTTCTCAGACACAGACCTCCCTATTCTCCCGTTTCCATCTTCAAAAGGGTGAATGCTCTCAAAGTAAATATGGGCTATGCCTGCACGAAGCAATATCGGCAAACCTTGTCCTTCATTAAACCAATGAATAAATGCATCCATTTCTTTAGGAACGTTTTCAGAAGGCGGAGCTTCAAAATGAACCTTCGGATCATATAACACCCCCGATACAATCTGCATCGGCTCTTCATGTGTACGGTAACACCCTATATTTCTTAGATCGCGGCGACTATTCATAAGCATTTCATGCCAGAGATACAATTTTTCATGGTTCAATGGCTCGTTGTAACTTGTATAGAGATCAACAAACATCTCAGCAACACCTTGCTCTGCTGGAGGGATACGGCAATTATCAGTCCTTAATCCGAAATGCCTTCTAATTGATGATTGCAGAGAGTCACGATTGAGGATTTCTCCCTCAATCTCCGAAGTCTTATAAGCCTCTTCACTTATAAGCTGAACGCGTAGAGTCTCTCTATCATTCTGCCCCACATGTTTAAAACTGCCATGCATCATGCCAGCTTTATGCAGAAATTGGCTTTCATAGTCTGAAAGCGCAACCGCATCGTAGATAAAATCAGGCCAGTCTTTATGTTGCCAATTCCACGCCATGAGCTATATGACTCCTCTCTATAACTCATGATACCATATAAAATGAGTTATAGAATAACTTTCTATAACTCACAAAAGGCGGGCTTAGTGCCTGTTCACAAGAATAAGGTAAAATACCACTAATCAGCCATTGATCACTATTTTAAACAAAATTCTTAAAAAACACCCTATTCCACTATACATTCCAACATACTTATCTATAATCACTTTAAATGTTTTAGAGAAAGTATTGACTTTCCTAACAAAATTTTAATCCCAACAGAGTTATCCTAAAGATTAGAGGAAAAGTTAATAGCGCACTTACGCAAACTACGTTTGCAGCGCTATAA
>JAGLKS010000256.1 GCA_023140905.1 Alphaproteobacteria bacterium
CAAGTGAATAACATCGTACCATTGGACATATCATTCCGTTCAACTGAAAGCATATTGAGGGTGGTTGATCGTGTGTTCGATAATGACATATCGCGGGAGGCGTTGGGGGAAGAGAATATCCGTCACCGTGTCTTTAGAAACGGGCAGGAAGGCGTAGTTGAGCTATGGCCCATATTTGAAACACCAAAAGCAGAAAAAGGTGATCTGTGGCTACCAGCGGTTCAGGTGCAGACGCAAAGTTCAGCCGCGGAAAATCTAGCGCGGTTCATTGCCCAAAAAATTCAAAACTGGTTGTCTCGTAAAGAAATTCTACCTAGCCATGACCGTGCAATTGAACCTCGCGATATCATGATACTTGTAAGGTCGCGCGGAGGGGTTGTAGAGCACCTGATACGCGCCTTGAAAGTGCAAGGGGTTCCGGTTAGTGGTGCAGACCGTATGGTGGTAAGTGAGCAATTAGCGGTACAAGATATGATCGCATTAGCACGGTTCTGTTTGCTACCGGAGGATGATTTAACTCTGGCAGAGGTTCTGAAATCACCCTTTATCGGGATGGATGAAGAGACTCTTTTTGCCTTATCTTATAATCGGAAAACGTCTTTGTGGAGTGAGCTATGCAATCCTGATTGGGGAAGACTGGACAAGTTGAAAGATGAAACCCCAATCCCTGATATGGAAAAAATAAGAGAAGTACAGCTCTATTTATCTCGTATGACCGGACGTGCCCGTACGTTAAATAGCTATGAATTTTTCTCTATTATATTGAATGAAAAATGTCCGGCTGATTCATATTCTGGGTTTCGTGCAATCTGTAAAAGACTAGGTGAAGAGGTATTTGATCCCATTGATGAGCTAATGAATATTGCCCTTAAGTTTACATATAACAACGCCGATCATTTACAGAAATTCTTGGAAGAACAAGAGCGCACACGTACAGAGATAAAAAGGGAGATGGAAGGAGCTGAAAACAAGGTCCGTATTATGACAATCCACGGGTCAAAAGGATTGCAAGCACCCATCGTTATTTTGCCGGATACAATGAAAAAAATGCAACATCAAAATCGTGACAATATGCTTTGGCCTGCAAAAACCGGTTTGGAAATTCCTCTTTATGCACCCAAAGTTAATATGATGCCGCAAGCATATCAGACGTACAAAAATGAAAGGCTGACAGAAGAAGAGCGGGAATTGCAACGGCTTTTCTATGTGGCTATGACCAGAGCAGCTGACAGATTATATGTAGCGGGTTATGCAGGAACGGCTAAACAAGCAGAAGGTGGATGGTATGAGCAAATCAAGAATGCGATGGAAAATGATGAAACGGTGCAACAAATAAATATAAAAGAGGGGAATGTGCTGCGTATTGATAATCCGCAAATCGCTGATCCTGATAAAAATCAGAAACAAACGCTGCAAAAAGAGACAATACAGGACATTGCTTCATGGATTTATGCGATGCCAAAAGACGAGCCATCACCGCCAAAAGTACTTACCCCTTCGCGCCCATCACAAGAGGATGAACAGCAGGACCGAAGTTTATCTCCATTGGAGACGCAAAAGAATAAGAGGTTTTTGCGAGGAAACATAACGCACAAATTATTAGAATTCTTGCCTGATTTCCATCAAGATAAGCATAAAGAGATGGCAACGCGTTTTGTAGAAAAGAACGCGCATGATTTATCGCAGAAAGTTTGTGCCAATATTGTTGATGAAGTTTGTGCAATATTAAACCATCCTGATTATAAGGATTTCTTTCAGCAGGGATCTTTTGCAGAAATCCCTATTACTGCACTTATGCCGGATAACAAGATTATTAGCGGTCAGATAGATAGGTTAGTTGTTGGTGAGAAGGATATCTGGATTGTTGATTATAAAACGAATCGCCCGCCGCCACGAGAAGTTGAGAACGTTCCTAAAATTTATCGGGATCAGTTAAAGGCTTATCGGGACGCCATGCAAAAAATTTATCCTGAACATAAAATTCATTGTGCACTTTTATGGACGGATGGGCCGCAGCTCATGAAACTTGATTTGTAAATAATGATCGTACGAGCACAAAGGAACTTTTGCACAAAAACAAAAAACCACCGGGAATAATATCCAATGATTTTTATGATTCTTAATATTGTGTGGGAGAGATATTTTATAAGTTACCTTCAACCCATTCTGTAAGCTGTGTTTTTGGCAAACTGCCAACACGTGTGTCTACAACGTTACCGTCTTTAAAAAGCATTAATGTGGGAATGCCGCGTAAGCCGTATTTGCCCGGAGTCTGAGTGGCCTCATCAATATTAACTTTGACGATTTTAACTTTATCTGCCATTTCGCCTGCTATTTCTTCTACAACAGGCATTAACGCACGACACGGACCACACCATTCTGCCCAGAAGTCAACCAATACCGGGCCATCGGCATTAACGACTTCTTCTTCAAAGTTTGAATCATTTACTGCTTGAATAGACATGAACTTTCCTTTTCTGATACCAATGCAACAATTTACTATTTTTCACTATGGGGATTGTCGGCTGTATGAGTCAAGCGGTTTTGCCCTTTAAAGATTTACGTATACAACTAATCAATTTCCATCAGCATTCTTATTCAATCTATCTATCTATTGTCATACAGATATATGTTGTTTGACTTTATTTTCCGAATCAAGAAGAAGAATCGCCGGTTTATATGTTTCTACTTCTTTTGCATCTAATTGCGTATAAGCGCAGATAATAACAAGATCTCCTTCATTAACCAAATGAGCCGCAGCACCATTAATGCATATTTCACCACTTCCGCGTTTTCCATCAATAACATATGTTGTTAGGCGATTGCCGTTCGTGATATCTAAAACATCGACTTGTTCGAACGTAAGCAAGCCCGCCTTATCCATTAAATCTTTGTCAATTGTGATAGAGCCTTCGTAATGCAAATCTGCTTGTGTCACAGTTGCACGATGAAGCTTGCATTTGAGCATGTTTAAAATCATAGCTTTACTTCCTATAATGTTCAGTATGTAATTTGTCTTGAACTATTGTTCAGATTAGGGCTGCGTTATTAAAAGCCTTACATATTATGTCAGACATGTTTTGACACTAATCGAGAAAAATTCATAAATCAAAAGGAAATTATTATGGACGGTTACGATGAAGATAATATTTTCGCCAAAATTCTAAGGGGTGAAATTCCATGTGATAGAGTCTATGAGGATGAATACGTGCTTGCTTTTAATGATATTGCACCTAAAGCACCTGTTCATATTTTGGTTATTCCAAAAGGTCCATATGTTTCGATAGATGATTTTGGGGCAAATGCCAGCCCGGAAGAAAGCAAAGCTCTTTTTGCTGCGGTTTCCAAGATTGCTAATGAGAAAGGAATCGCTCAGGCGGGGTTTCGCTCTATTACAAATACAGGAGATAATGGCGGGCAAGAAATCGCGCACTTTCATATGCATATTATCGGTGGTGCTCCAGTTGGCCCAATGGTGGCAGAGTAATTTCTCCGCGAAAAACTACTATATCCATGCAAAACTATTAGTTATGTGCGGCTGCATTTGTTGGGAATTGTAGGATGTTATCTCCATAAACGCTGAACTGATACCGATTAGCATCAATTGAATGAACGGGGGAGGCGTTAATAGAAACGCGTTCCTCAAGTTTTTCTTTTGCTGCAGCTTCATGCATAGAAATAACTTCATCAATAATCACAAGCTGGCTTTGTAGCTGTGCATCGAGGATCTCAATAATATGAGTAACTGCGGGGGCTGTGATTTCGTAGGATAGTTTGCAAAGAGAAAGAAGATCCAAAAAGCCTTCTAAATCTTCTGCAATCTCATCAAGCATATCAATTTGTGTGTTACTCCATAATTCGGGATTATCTTGTGCTAGATCATCGCGGGCAGAGTAACGTTCAATCAAACGCTCACATTCCATATGAAAGAAAGCCATGTCAGAGGGGCTAACATTACCAAGAGCTGCTATTTCTTTCATGACAAAGGCAGCACATAAAAGAGCCTCTTCAGTAGAAAAGTCACAAAGCATATCATGCATAGCGTAAGTTTCTTCATCATTTGGCATTTTATCATCGCTCAGCAAATCGCGTGCGATCAAAGGTATTTGCAATCGGTTCTTTAATAAAGCCAGTTGTTGATTACTCTGTGACATTGTTTTTCTCCATTAACATCGATTATCATTCTTTGAACGAGAATCGGTATAAGAATGTTCGTCCGTTATCTATTCTCTTTAATGGGTAAAGTTAAAGAAAGAGTTAACAAAGCCGTTAAAGTTTCGATTTTCTTTTACAATGGGCTATGTCATAAGTATGAATGATTGTCATATGTGGGGTGATTACGCAAGAGTTGAAGGGGCTGCCGATAATGCCACCGGTAATAATGAAAAATGTTGTTGTTTATATGATGGGGTTTTACGGCTCCGGTAAATACACGATTGCGCAGGAAATTTGCGCCGGAGCTGATAATTTCAAGCTTGTAGATAATCACTTAATCAATAATCCTGTTTTTAGTCTCATTAATCAAGACGGAATAACCCCGTTTTCGGAAAGCGTATGGGATAACGTCAAGAAAATACGGCGTGTCGTAATGGATACGCTGATTCATATTTCTTCTAAAGATTATAATTTTGTTCTTACGAATGCCTTGAAAGATGGGAATGCTGAAGATCAGGCTTTCTATGATGAAACATATGCAATGGCTCAGGCCAGAAAGGCGATATTCATTCCTGTGCGTATTTTTTGCAGTATTGAGGAAATGCAGCGCCGTATCGTTAGCCCAAACAGAGCGCAGCGTTTCAAGATAACAGATATTAATTCTCCGCGTCTGTGTCACGAAACGGAAGAAGTTCTAAAAGTTAGACATGATAATCTCTTAAATCTGGATGTAAGTGCGGTTTCTGCACAGCAAGCGGCTGCTGAAATTTTGCAACATGCAAAACATATATACGGAGAAAGCTAGTGGTTGCACGCATCAACACCGTGGCTTTTCAGGGCATAGAGGTGAAACCTGTAGATGTGCAAGTGCAGCTTTCTAACGGTCTTCCGGCATTTAACATTGTCGGATTGCCGGATAAGGCTGTGGCAGAGAGTAAAGAGCGCGTACGTGCTGCATTACATACGCTGGGTTTGTCTTTGCCACCGAAACGATTGACAGTGAATATGGCTCCGGCGGATTTATCCAAGGAAGGGAGCCACTATGATTTACCCATAGCTTTGGGTGTTTTGGGGGCAATGGGGGTGCTTCCAAAGGAAGAGCTGGAAGAATATATTGTGCTTGGGGAGTTGTCTTTAGATGCCGGAATACGTTCAGTTTCCGGTGTTTTGCCAGCCGCAATGCATGCCGTAGAAACACAACATAATCTGATATGTCCCAAGGAATGCGGGGAAGAGGCAGCTTGGGCCGGACAAGTGC
>JAGLKS010000257.1 GCA_023140905.1 Alphaproteobacteria bacterium
TACCTGCTATCTTCAGTATCTCAGCGTCCTTATCTATTCCAATAAGAAGTCCATCAGGCATTATCTTCTTTAATATTTCACAACTATGTCCTCCAGCACCAATTGTTGCATCAACTATGATGTCACCCTTACCCGGCTTAATGAAACTTATAACCTCATCAAGCATAACAGGTCTATGCGGCGATATGTCATCATCAGGAAAAATCATTGATTAAAGTTTTTTTCATTGCCTAAGTTCTACAAACCTGTTTCATCTTGTTATGAACTTGGAGTAGATCCCAAACGAAAGAGATCCTCCGCGTCATTTTCAAAGTTCTCGCTATTACCCGTTTCAACTTCTTCCCAGGATTGTCTGTCCCATATCTCTATCTTGTCCATTACCCCGACAATGATAACATCCTTTTTAAGACCGGCATACTCTATGTGTTGTGGATCTATGCTGATTCTTCCCTGCTTGTCACAGTCAACTTTTTTTGAATTTGAAAAAAAATGGCGCTGAAAATTGCGCGCTTTTCTATTTGTAGAAGCTTGTTCGTTGTATTTTTTTGAAATTTCTTTGAAATGAAGTGGTGTGTATAGTGCAAGGCACTTATCCAAGCCCGGTGTTACAAAAAAACCATTACCCTCTGTGTCTTCATCCATACATTTTCGTATCGATGAAGGTATGGCTAATCGGTTTTTTTCGTCAATAGTATGTCGGTAACTTCCCCGTAAACATGGTCATTTTTAATTCCCCACTCTTACCCACCTGTCACCATTTAGGTGGAAAATACACCATTTATCACCGTTGTCAAGGTTTTTTTTGATATTTTTTTTGCATTTATTTTTGTAATTTCCTACACCTTACTACATTTAATGTTTATTTGAAAAAAACGACAACATATTGTATAACAACACATAGAGATTTTTTTGTTCTAAAAGACCATTTTTAAGTGAAAAAAATATGAATGAGGCTCCATATCAAATCAGCAGCTATGATTATGACCTTCCAAAGCATCTCATTGCACAATACCCAACTGCAAAAAGAGATGAATCACGCCTGCTTGTGCTTCATAAGGAAAGCTCTGAAATTGAGCACAGAAAATTTTATGAAATTATTGAATATTTAAATTCTGGAGATGTTTTAGTCCTGAACGACACAAAAGTATCCCCTGCAAGGATACTAGGTACCAGGACAACTGGCGGCAGAGTAGAAGGTCTTATTGTAAGAGAAATTGAAGAAAACACATGGGAAGTACTGTTACAATCAAACCACAGACTAAAGGAAAACGAATTCCTTACTTTTGATAATAGTGTAAAAGGAGAGATTTTATACCGAAATGACACGGGGAGCTGGATAATTAGATTTGAAGACAAAAGAAAGTTTGCAGAAATGCTTGAAAACTCCGGACGCATGCCACTGCCGCCGTATATAAAGAGAAATTCAGATAACAAATCACAAGGAATACACGATGATGAACGCTATCAAACAATTTACGCAAAAAAAATGGGAGCAATTGCTGCTCCCACCGCTGGCCTTCACTTCACAACAAATCTACTGCAGGAAATATCTCGCAAGGGAATAAAGATAGTTTACATAACTTTACATGTTGGTTTAGGAACATTCAAACCCATACATAAAGAAGATTTCAGACAACATACTATACACAAAGAGTTCTACAATATCCCTGAAGCAGCTATTGTTACTATAAATAAAGCAAAGTCACTCGGTAAAAGAATTATTGCTACCGGTACAACAACATGTAGAGTCCTGGAAACATTAGCGAGAAATCACACAACAAAAAAAAGCTCAGGATGGACCGATTTGTTTATATATCCACCATATAAGTTTAAGCTTACTGATTCATTAATAACAAACTTTCACTTGCAGAGGTCAACGTTAATTCTTCTCGTGTCTGCTTTTGCAGGAGGGGAAAACATAGCTTCTTCTTACGAAGAAGCTATAAGCCTCGGCTATAGATTTTACAGCTATGGAGACTG
>JAGLKS010000258.1 GCA_023140905.1 Alphaproteobacteria bacterium
TTATTGTTATTTTACGTCCTCCAAATGCGACAAGTTTATCAGATCGTTTAAATGGAATAAAAAAGCCCGATGAAGTTATCCGCGACTATGGTATTGGTGCGCAGATTTTGTTGGACTTAGGGGTTAAGAATATGGTTTTACTGTCAAATAATCCAAAGGTAGTTGCCGGACTGGACGGGTATGATCTTCATATCAAGGCTTATCGACCGATTCTTTGAAAAATGCTATAAACCAGAAGCATCTATTTTTCTATAGAATCTGAGGAGGCTCTAAAATGCCACACATTATGATCGTTTTATCGCCATACTATAAGGAAATTTCTACGTATTTATTAGAAGGTGCGAAAGCGGTACTAGAAGAAAAAAAATGTTCTTACGAAGTTGTTGAGGTTCCCGGCGCACTGGAGATTCCTCTGGCTATACAATATGGAGCACAACGCAAGGAAGGACGTGGAGTAGGTAAGTTAAAATTTGACGCATTTATTGCTTTAGGATGTGTCATTCGTGGACAAACAGCTCATTATGACGTTGTATGTAACGAAAGTGCACGCGGTTTAACCCGTGTTTCACTGGATTCTAGTGTGCCTGTTGGCAATGGAATTCTCACCTGCGATAGTCGTGAGCAAGCAATAGAGCGTGCGCTGCCATATAGAAAAAATAAAGGTGCTGATGCGGCTAATGCAGCTATAGAAATGTATGAATTAGGGGTGAAACTAGGCTGTTAATGAAAGTGCAGCCAATAAATCAGGAATAAAAATAAGAATGAAAAAAGCTCAGAAAAACAATAAAGAATTCATTGCGCGTTTAATGGCTGTTCAAGCTTGTTATCAGATGATCCATAATCAAAAACCAGTGGAATTGGTTATAGAAGAATATCTTGAAAGTGGATTGATAACGGATGAGGAACTGGAAGCAGAATCTCAGGCTGAAGAATTGGCTTCTATCAAAATTTTACCCCATGAAGGGTTATTCAAAAAAATCCTGCTTGGCCTTGAGAGACGTAATTCCGAGATAGAAGAGATTGTAAAAGCCAATGTTTCGTCTTCTAAAGAAATAGAACCGCTTTTATTTTCTATCCTTTTATGTGGGGCATATGAGTTGTTGGAACATATTCAAACAGACAGTCCGATTATTGTGAATGACTATCTAAATGTAACACATAAGTTTTATTCCAAATCGCAAGTGTCATTTGTTAACGGAATCCTTGATTCAGTATCTAAGTCTGCGCAGGAAGGGTGATGAATAAAATCCTAAACCACACAAAAATCATGTGCAAACATATAATATAACTTACTTTTGTGCGCTGCAGTGGATAATTGTTCAAATTTTATCTATATCTAACTGCTCGTTAACTATTCTTTGTTACGCTTAAAGCACATGAGAGTGAATACTATCGATTCTTTTAGACAAAGTATTCGGATATTAAAGGGATAAATTTGGATGCGCCAATTTTGGGTTTTATGTAGCATTTTGATGTGTGTTTTTATGATGGTAATGATGACATCTATTGCTCATGCATCTGAAAAGAAAGCTAAAGGGAATTCGTCAGAATACGTGAAACTTGCTCCTCTATTATTACCTATTATTGATGAAAATGGCGTGCAACAGGTTGTCAGCATGATTGTTGCTATCGAAGTAGATGGCAGCAACGCGGAACGTGTTAAAGAAATTAGCCCGCGCCTGACAGATGCTTATATCCAGAGTATGTATGGCATCTTAAATCGCCATGCCGCGCTAAAAGGTGGAATTATTCAGGTTCGTATGATTAAGGAGCACTTGAATAGAATTACTGATGAAGTGCTTGGTGATGAAATTGATACAGAAGTTTTGCTCCAACACGTTCAGCAGCGACCTATATAATATCCGTTATATCCTAGTAATCTGTTGCGCTGGAATCTGCGGCATTAAAACGGCCAAGATTTCCTAATAATTGCTGCATGAGAGTTAATTGATTTCCATGTGTAGGCGTTTTACTGCGTTCATAGGGGATATCTTGGCGGCTGCTGTCAAAGGGCGCTATCGTCTCGACCACACCTTCATCATTGAAATTAACAACAAGAATGCGTTCATTCGTAATGTTCTGATCCAGAATTCCGTATTTCTCTGTTTCCTGTCCGATATAATACCAGACATTTGGGTTAAAGGTTGATTGTGTTGTTGGGGAACCGAGAATTCGCAATACGTCAGAACGTGTTGATTCACCTTCCTTAACATTTTCGACCTGATATTCTTTGACCATATTTCCATGTTGAGATACAACAGGAGAACAGCTCCCAAGCAGCGTTCCTGCAGAGCTAATAACGGTACAAAAAGCTAGAACATTAAAAAGAACAGGCGTTTTTTTTCGCATGACTTTCCCTATTATTATATTAATGGTAGGTTTATTAACAAGGTAAAGCCTAAAGGTAATTCTATAAAAAGCCCAGAGCAAAAATCAATGTTCTTTGGATTATTCAGTAAAAAGAAAAACCATTACTATTTAGACAGCATAGACGGGGATAAAGAACGATATGACAGAACTAAGGAAACGTAAGGACGCTCCAATGCAAGAATGGTCACATTATATCTTTTCAGAGGACGTAGATAGCAAGCCTTTGCGCATAAATATTTCTGTGCCTGAAGATAATGTATCTGCTTTGTGTAAGAGATTAAATATTCACTCAATAAAAGATTTGAAAGCTCAAATTGTTTTGACGCGTAATCCTATAAGCAAAATTATTCATGTCGAAGGAGCATTGAAAGTTGATCTTTGCCAATATTGTATTGTAACATTAGAGCCTGTTCCTGAACATGTGGACGATAATTTTGAGACATGGTTCACAGAGCCGAGCGAGGCTGTGTCTTTTACCAAAGCTAAACGCGAGCGTATGAATCCACAGGAAAAAAGTGAACAACCTATGTTGGAAGAATGTGATGACCCTGAAAAAATTATTGATGGGAAGATTGATTTGGGAGAATTAGTAACACAACATCTTTCTTTATCGCTCAATCCTTATCCGCGCATAGAAGGGATTGTATTCGAAAATCAGGAGGAGCGGCTAAAAGAAAAGGAAGAAGGAGTTTATAGAAATCCCTTTGCGGCTCTAAAAGAATGGAAAATAGCGGAAAAGAAAAAAGAATGAAGCTCTCTTCTTAAACAATTACCTTGCTATTCCTTGTAATTTTATGTACTGTCCCGCCTTCACCGAAGGGTAAGAATAAAAACAATACTATAAGCACGATAAAGGATTTGATCCATGGCTGTACCAAAGAGAAAAACAACAAAATCCAAGCGCAATATGCGCCGCGCACACGATGCTTTGAGTGTTGAAAACTGGGTGGAAGATAGTAATACCGGTGAACCGGTGCGCCGTCACCATATTGATTTAAAAACCGGTATGTATAAAGGTCGTCAGGTAATTGAAGAGCGCGGTTAGTCGTTTTTTGATTTTATTGAGAATTGGGGGGAGGCATCGTTAAGCGAGGTTTCCCGTTTTTCGTTTCAAGTGTTAAAATTTTATTATGCGCATGATAATCGTATATAAGGGGCTTGCAAATGGGGGCGTTTGTTTTATAAGTAACTCTTAATTTTTTGCGCTGTGTTGACGCTGATCGCGTTAAAAAACGAAACAAATAGAAACAGGAAGCGGTCCTTTGTCTGATAAAAAAACATCAGCTCATATTAATATTGCAGTAGATGCTATGGGCGGGGACTATGGTCCAAGCGTTATCATTCCGGCTTTAGCGTTGGTTTTAAAGGGGCGTCCTTATATATATTTTCTTATCTTTGGTGATAAAAAGAAAATTGTTCCGTACTTAAATCGTTATCCGGCTTTGAAGCAACAGTCGCGCATCTATCATACAGATAAGGTGATAAAAAATGATGATAAACCGTCATTAGCGTTGCGTTCAAGCAAAGGCTCAAGTATGCGTATGGCTATTGAATCTGTAAAGAATGGTGATGCACATGCCATTGTTTCTGCAGGGAATACCGGAGCTTTAATGGCTTTGGCAAAGATGGTTCTAAAAACGGTGCCGGGTATTCGCCGTCCGGCTCTAGCGTCTATTCTTCCGGGTGTAAAAAGTGATTCAATCGTACTGGATTTAGGCGCTAATGTTCTGGTGGATGGAGAATCTTTGGTACAATTTGCTATTCTTGGCTCTATCTTTGCCAAAGCTCAAAAGAAAATCGAACGTCCGACTGTAGGTATCCTTAATGTTGGTTCTGAAGAAACC
>JAGLKS010000259.1 GCA_023140905.1 Alphaproteobacteria bacterium
AATGTGAGACCTATAATGGCGCCCATATCTAGGCCTTCATTGCAGCATGTGTTTATCCCTCCAAAGATTAGGGCTTATTTTGATTGAAGGTGGGTGATCTGCTGAAGTTTGACGTGGTGGAGAACAGGATTGTGATCAGGGTAATCAGGAAAGATTGATGGTATAAACCTCTGATGAGGTTATTTCCTGGGCTACAAACTCTAAAATAACTCTCGTCAATAAGCCTGTATCTCGTTTCACTATGTAAAGAGGTTCCTAATAATTGTTTTTTTTTAGAGTCACAAGCTAGAAGGTATCTTAGATTTTGCTGAATTCCTTGAGGTATTAGCTATTAGTTGACAGTGGAAATAATCCGTTCCTACCTCCCCCCGCCATCCCATAGAACAAGTGTACATGAGCGAGGTTCTCAACATCCACAGGGGGATCAATATTCTCGAGGATAATGAACTGACCGAGGTCGCGGATTGAATCTAAGTGTTCAAAGAATCGCTGCTTTAAAGAGGTCTTTGCGAGTTCTTTTTCATCCTCTGATAGCTCTCCTAACTTAGGATTCTTCATTGGGTCGCGATAAGTTAACAGCGGCGTATCGAGCACGATGAAGCCCGGGTGTGGAAGTCCCTTATCATGACAGAACAACAACAGTGCAACTTTGAATGCCGCATGAGTCACAGCTCTGACACCTTTACCATTGTCGGTGCGTAGTTTACCATCGATTATCAGGTCATATTTTTTTTCATCGAATGAAACATTACATTCACCGGGGAACTCCCATTGCTTGAGCACTTTGCTAATGACTTTACAAAATTCATATACTTCATTTCTAGGAACATGTAGTTTCAGACTGTCATTGGGCTTTTTTAGTTTAATTAAATCATCTCGTTTTGAGAATAACTCTTCTCTCTGATCGAGTAGTGCTAATCCCTGTATTACATAATCTCTTGCCTTAATAATCTCATTCAGTGTACACTGGTTCTTATTGGTTTCGGGTACAAGAACAGCAATCTCATTTTCGACTTGTGAGAGGCTTTCAATGAGTTCTGGAAGGTTAGTTTTTAGTTTTTCCCTGTCACATTCAAGATTATGGACGGTCCCTGCTAAATCAGCCTGTTGGTGTTTGATTTTTTCCATCTCAACTAGTGACGCACTACGTATCTGTTCAATTTTTTCAAGCGGCTGGGTAAATTTCTGTGCCTCGGCAGGTGCACCACACAATGAGCAATCAAGGTCGCTTTGGAGCGACAAGATGAAACCAGCTTCTTCTAATGAATCCAAACGTTCTATATCGGAGAGATAAATCTTATCGAGCTGTGAAAATCGTTCGATATGGACTTGAATATCTTCTAGACGTTCACTGATTTGTGGGATTTGAATTGACAAATTTCGCTTTTTTTCAATGAGCTTAAGAATCGATCCCTGAGCCACTTCAAACTCTGATTGATTTTGTTGGAGTGTTATTTCAAGGCGTTCGTTCTGAGCTGGGAGGTCATCAACATCTGGATAGCTTTTTGCTAATTTTGACTCGGCCTCGGAAATCATTTCCTCAATCATTTTGAGCCTAACAGCCTTTGAGGTATTGAAAGTCTTTTTGTCGATAATAGGCTCAATTGCACTATCGTCCGTACCTGTGATGAGTAGCCTAAAGACGCTATGTTCCTTCGGCCGATGTATAAACTGCCCACTCTCAATGGGAGATTGTTCAATCTGGATGTTAGTCTCGTCGACTAACAAGATTTCTGCAAGATCGCGGAAACTCAAGCTATGCTTTACACCAGCGGCATTCTTTGCTACGACCTTACCAGCCAATCCTAGATAGTCTAGTAAAAATTTAGATAGGTTATCGTCACTCTTAGCATTATGCTTTTGAGATAACGTTTTCACTCGTTGTCCAGGCTGATCCGACTTTATCAGACCTCTGTATAGCACGTAACTTCCTCCATCGATCGCTCTAGACAATGTGAAATCACCCTCACCCTTAAGCGAGAAACCAAGCCAAATCTTTTCGTAACCCTTGCGTTCTTTAACATCAGGTAGCTGCTTCGTCCCTCCAAGCATAAAGTCAAGCGACTTTAGTGTAAAAGACTTCCCGGTGTTAGAAGCTCCATAGATTAGGTTCAGACCAGGTTGGAAATCCAATCCAGCCGGTTTTACATGAGACCCAGTGAACGTGAGATGTCTGAATATCAAGCCACAAACTGTCATTTTCGAGACTCCGTGGATCCAGCTTCATGCTGGAATTCTATATTCCATCTACCTAATTTTTCTGAAATTAACGTTTTCATTTTTGTCTCATCTAAACTGCAGAAGTTTTCTGCAAGCCAATTAGCTCGAGCCTTGAGATCACAAGCATATTTTGAACGCATCAGCTCGATAAAAGAATATGCTTCGTCGCTCGCTTGGTAGACGATTCCACGATCTTCAGCGAGAATATTAACCAAATGTAAACGACGCATTAGAGTAAGGCTCTCTTTAATCAGCCGCCGACGTACCAACATCTCACCACTCCTATGCGGAACATCTGGATGAAGACTGTTCGGACCTCCAATGTCACCTGTATGAACCACCAAATGGTCAAACCACGTCAAATGAGAAACATCGAAAGCCATGGGATAGGCTGCATTCAAAACAATGACTGAACGCACACCAGTCTCTAGCGGACTATTAAATAGAACCATGTCTTGTGGCTCTTCTGGACTTTTCATCGAAACCATTGTAAACTATCCTCATTTGCAAAATGATGACAAACGCCTTGTTTAACCGGGACATGTGCGTGCTGTGCAAGCGGTCCAGCTACTTGTACTCTAGCAGCTTGCGCCATTACGGAATCCACACGAGTCAGAGCATCGATATGATTAGCATTACATGTGTCGATGACACCTTGGAGAATATCCCTTTCAAAGGTTTCGATAACATCCAGCTCGGTGTTGTCTCGATAAAATCTCTTGAAAGCATCTGCATCATAAAAACGTTCCCGTTGCATTGCCATATGAGGGCCATGATCGGGATGGTTTTGAATCTCTTTATGGTTAGCAAAGGCTTGTCCAGACCGCTGGCTATACGCGTCTAAAAGCTGTTTGATGTAATGGAGTTCCGAGTCCTGAACTTCAAGTGGAGCTTGGCCTCGGGGAGCTGGCCCTGGATCTGCGCCGAACCACTTGTGAAGCACTGGCATAACATAATTATCGAGCAAGATATCATCGAGTGTAATGCGCTTAATCGTTGAAAAATCAAAGGCTTCTATGTATGTCATTAAACCTGAGTCGAGAAGAATTGTCGAGCCTTTGCTTATATTATTAGAACAAGATTTATCCCATTCATCAATCAATTTAGACTTAAACTGGCTGGGATTGTAGATGAGTTTTTGAAGATTACGGTTCACACCGCGTGGTGCGACGAAGTAATATTCCGTAGGAACTGAAAACTCGCCTTGGTGAGCATGATAAAGGATTTTTCCGATTTCGCAAAGCGCAGTATGTGTTGGCAAATTCCGCCCATACTGTTTGCACTGGTAGTTGTGCCAAGACCCTTCGTGACGTTCCTTCGTGAGAAAACCAACCACGTCACACCCAAAATCTCCAGTTCCAGAGAAACGCGTGACTTCTACATAGTCTTTAACCTTATGACCGATCCACTCTCTGACAAATTGCTCCAATTGCATATCGTCTAAGGCAAGAATCTGTCGATGGTAATTATTATAAATCATGTGGCCACATCATGAGGCAAGGCTTTCATAGTAAAGCAAAAAGAAGCTTCATCTCCCGTAAAAATATGAATATCAAGCATTCTTAATTTACCTCTTTAAAAATTAATTATTATATTTATATTTGTTGCTGCTTTAAAAATTTTGTCATTTATTCATTTATTCAGATTATACGAAGAAATATAAAAATAATTTTTTAAATCTCCAAGACCTCTCTAATTGTTAATGGTGATATGCAAGCTCTAATAATTTCATTTGACAAGTGGAATTTATTGATTTATTTTCAAAAACTAATCATCAACCGAATAAATCCCCCTTTATAATATTTGATTATTATATAAAACACTTAGAACCATTTTTTTTCTTGATATGTTAATTCAAATAAATTTGTATGTCCTTTTATTAACTGAGATAATTGTTTATGCCCCTAGTCAGTGCCCGTGGAGCCGCGGGTAGGAACTTGGAGCTCGTTGATGGTCACCATACTATTCCTTCAAATGGGGAAATATCTTCCTGAGCATGATACAGTATGTCTATCATGTTTAAATTCTTTGATATCTCCTTATTTTAACGATTCACTCCTGAATTTTT
>JAGLKS010000026.1 GCA_023140905.1 Alphaproteobacteria bacterium
AAAACAATTGAGAACATATAGTATATCTAACTAACATCTAATAAAATTCTTCTGCAAAAAAAGGTTTCGTTAAGGAAAATTTGGTAAAATATAAGGTGGCTTATTAGATAATTTATCTATGAAGGATTATTGCAAATGGCAGCACCATTATCAGGAGCAGGACAACAGCTGAATATGCCGATAACACAGGCCCTTCAGCCCACAAGTATGGACCCGAATCGGAATGTTGAACGTCAGGAGCCTGACCCTCAGGAACGTCAAATTCAAGCACAAAGCGCACCGAGTGCGCAATCGCAAACAACAAATAATAGTAGTGAAGATTCTGCTAAATCATTAAGTATCAAAGACTTGGCAAAGTTCCTGTCTGAGCTTCAGAAAATGTCTGGAGATGATGAACTCCCTAATCGAGGAACAATACTTGATATTAAAATGTAAAAGTATTATCATGCATTCGTTGTGGGAGAGAAGGCGCTTCGTTAATCGGAGCGCCATTCTTATGTTTAGGAGTGCGGAGACGCTATCAGTAGATAAATCTAAGCAACGAAAAGACTATTGGAAAGCAGGCTCATCAAAAGCACGTAGCTTCCGACTATGCAGGCGTTCTAACGAAAAATCGCGTAAAAGCTCCATAGCCAACACTCCTATTTTCAAATGTTGTTCCACGCGCTGACGGTAAAAAGAATCAGCCATTCCCGGTATTTTCAATTGTCCATGCAAAGGCTTATCCGAAACACAAAGAAGAGTTCCATAGGAAACCCGGAAACGCAAACCATTAGCTGCGATAGTCCCTGATTCCATATCCAGCGCAATCGCCCTGCTCTGACTTAAACGCCGATCCCGCACAAGATGCGAATGAAACTCCCAATTCCGGTCATTTACCGTGGCCACAGTCCCCGTACGCATAACCTTTTTCATGTCATAACCTTCATTGCCGGTAATACGTTCAACAGCTTGCTCTAAAGCCTGCTGAATTTCAGCTAATGGAGGAACAGGAATACTAGGCGGGAGAAACTTGTCTAAAATACCATCATCTCTTAAATATCCATGTGCCAGCACATAATCCCCAAGGCGTTGAGAATTCCGTAGCCCTGCGCAATGCCCTAACATAATCCATGCATGAGGCCGCAAAACAGCTACATGATCTGTAATTGTTTTAGCATTAGAAGGTCCAACCCCAATATTAACAATAGTGATACCGCTCTTGTTTGCGCGTTTTAAGTGATAGGCAGGCATTTGCGGCATACGATCAATATCCACACCACAGCATTCTTTTTCCTCATGGTTCTTGATATTCTTGTTAAGAGTAACCTTATCCCCCGGAGACACAAAAGAACTATATTCACAACGCTGTTTTTTTAAATCAGGATCATCTGTTTCGCTCATCATATCCTGAGACAACTTAACGAACTCATCGATGTAAAACTGATAATTCGTAAACAGGACATATTTCTGGAAATGCTTTGGATTAGTTCCACAATAATGCTTAAGCCGCTGTAAGCTCAAATCCACACGAGGGGCCAGAAACAAAGATAAAGGTTTTTCAGGTTGGCTTTCTGTTGGTGTAAAAGCGCAATTAGCAATTTCATCGTCCATTAAATCCAGATCCGGTACATCAAAATAAGTTGATAGAATGCTTATAGCTTCTTCATCCAGATCGCGTTCAAGATAAAAATCCTCTCCCAATGCAAAATGAATGGGCATAGGTGTATCACTCACGCCGATCTCAATAGGGATATTATGGTTTTTTATCAGTAGTCTAAACTGCTCGCGGTAATAATTATCAAATAAATCCGGCCTCGTTAATATTGTCTTATAAACCCCCGGCTTTGAAGCAAACCCGTAAGAAAACCGGGAATCCGAACATTTGGATTGTGTAGGGGCGATCTTCACGTATGGATAATACGCTGAAACTTTTTTCTTATTACACATATCCTTGCAATACACATCGAAACATTCTTTTAAATAATCGCGGTTTGCTTCGTAAATCTCTATAAGTGCCGCCAGCGCTTTATCCGGGTCTTTAAAACTTCTAGGCTTAAAACTTTTGCATTTCTTGCTTGTCATTCTATTGTAATCCTTACGTATATTCTTAATAATTCTTATTGTAACCCCATCAGAGAGCACGCATAATCCCGCGCATTAAAGGGACGTAAATCTTCTACACTTTCCCCGACACCTATTGCATGCACCGGAATACCGAACTGATCTGCCAGCCCTATAAGCACACCGCCTTTAGCCGAGCCATCCAGCTTGGTTACAATCAAACCTGTTACATCCACCATCTCATTGAATATTTCAACCTGAGAATAAGCATTCTGACCCGTAGTAGAATCCAAAACCAGTAATACTGAATGCGGTATGTTTTCATCTTTTTTCTGTAAAACCCGAACAATCTTTTTCAGCTCTTCCATGAGGTTTTGTTTATTCTGCAAACGTCCGGCAGTGTCTATAATCAGAACATCGATCCCCTCTTCTTTAGCTTTTTCGTAAGCTTCATAAGCCACAGACGCAGCATCCGCCCCGACATCTTTAGAAAAGAAAGCAGTATTCGAACGCTTTGCCCATTCAGCGAGTTGTTCAATCGCCGCTGCGCGGAACGTGTCAGCTGCTGCAAACATAACGCTTAAGCCCTGTTCTTTATAAAATTGCTTAGCCATCTTGCCCAGTGTTGTTGTTTTTCCGGCTCCATTAACGCCACACACTAAAATAACATAAGGTCCGTCTTTAGGCTTTTTAATCTCCAAAGGCACAGCTACAGGCTCCAGCATATTCGCCATAACATCAGCCAAAGCTTCCCGAACTTCTTCTTCGCTCACATCTTTGCCAAAACGATCTTTTGAGAATTCTTCAATGATTTTTGCTGCCGTCTTCGGTCCCAGATCTGCCGCAATTAACACTTCCTCCAATTCATCAAGTGAATCCTGATCCAGCTTGGACTTGGTAATAATATCGCTTAGCTCTTTGCCGAATTTATTTGTCGACTTGCTAAGTCCTTTGGCCATGCGAGAAAACCACCCGCCTTCAGACGAATGATCTATATCCGGCTCATCTTCTTGTGTTTTGATATTATCTTTCCGGTGCCAAAACACCATGATTCTATCTCCTGTACTATATCTTAAGTGAAACTACTATATGACAGCCTCTCCGACAAGCATGCCGTCAATAATAGCTGTAGTGCGAATACGGACCAATTCTCCTGTTTCATAGTGACCGGATAAACGAACAGGAAGAAAAGTTTCTGTCTTGCCAAGACCACCCTTTTCAACAATGGCATCGAACTCTTTCCCTACGCTTTGCGCTATCAATTTTTCCAATTGCGACTTTCCCAAGCTACGTAATTGTGCAGCCCGTTCTTTTCGCGCAGGCACAGGGACTTTATCAGGAATACGTGCTGCCGGTGTTCCTTCACGTTCGGAATAGGGAAAGACATGCAGATGAGTGAGGTCGCACTCTTCAACCAATGCCATTGTACCCGCAAACATCTCCCCGCTCTCGGTTGGAAATCCGGTGATAATATCTGCGCCAAACACCATATCAGGCCGTAAAGCCCGCGCACGCTTGCACACAGCAATCACATCGTCACGTAAATGCCGCCGTTTCATGCGCTTTAAGATCATATCATCGCCGGATTGCACAGAAAGATGCAGATGAGGGCATAAGCGTGGTTCATTCCCAATCATATCCCACAGCTCTTCATCAATCGCCGCGGGATCAATCGAAGACAATCGCAAGCGCGGCAATTCCGGTACTAGATCCAATACATCCTTTATCATCTGCCCCAAAGATGGTTTATCAGGCAAATCAGCCCCGTAAGAAGTTACATCCACTCCGGTAAACACAATCTCGTTATACCCGCCACGCACAAGAATACGCACCTGCCGAGCTATTTCAGCAATTGGCACAGAGCGTGATTTTCCCCGCCCATAAGGAATAATGCAAAACGTACAGCGGTTATCACAGCCATTTTGTACAGGCAGGAACGCACGGGATCTATCTTCATATCCTTCTATTAAATGACTGTCTGTTTCTTCAACCAGCATAATATCATTAACCATGACTTTAGGATGCTCTGCCTCCCTGACCCAGCTCTCCGCTTTAAGTTTGAGGTCATTGCCAATCACACGGTTAACCTCTTTCATCTGTGCATAGGTCTCAGGAGATATCTGCGCGGAACAGCCTGTTACGATAATCATTGCATCAGGATTTTCTTTCTTTGCCCGTCGTATAGCCTGCCGAGCTTGCCTCTCAGCCTCTCTGGTTACAGCACATGTATTGAAAATAACAACATCCCCGCCCAAACCGGCATTAAGGACATGCTTACGCATAACCTCTGACTCATAGAAATTCAGCCGACATCCAAATGTTTTGATCTTTGGTTCTTTATTATTTTTGCTCATAAAAACTATGGGGTTAGACCTTAACTATTGAAAACGCCGTCAAACACATAAGCCACAGGCCCGCGCAGCAATATATGACCGTCACTCCCGCGTAACTCCATATGCAAAATACCTCCATCCAGCTCTACAGCTACTTTATTGCCGATATGACCACGGTGTATAGCCGAGATCGTTACAGCACAAGCACCGGAACCACATGCTTCTGTAACCCCGCATCCACGCTCCCATGTTTTTTGGCGAAGATTTGTCCCGTCAATCTTTTGAACAAACTCAACATTCGTGCGGTTAGGAAAGGCTTTATGATGTTCGAAATGAAAGCCAAGCTTTTCTATATCAACATTTTCAATATCATCTACAAAAAACACAAGATGGGGGTTTCCTACATCAACAGCAACAGGATTGCTTACAGCATCATAAGACAAATCCATATCCTGCACGCTGTGCGGTACTCCCATATCCACTTCAATGAGCAGCCCCTCATATTGGCAGCATTGTAGAACGCCGTTATTCACTTGAATTGAACAGCTTTCCTTGCCAAGATCACTCATTACAATATCAGCAATACACCGCGAAGCATTCCCGCACGCCCCGCTTTCCGAGCCATCAGCATTGAAAAACTTGGCCTGCACATCTGACGTTTCAGAAGATCCAATCACAGCAATAAGGTCACATCCCACACCGCGCTTACGGTCTGAAATCTCGACAATTTGCTGTTCGGATAAAGTAACCGGCTCATTGCGTGCATCAAAAATCACAAAATCATTGCCCAATCCATGCATTTTCTGAAATTTCATTTTCCTAATCCTTTTCTTGACATTTACTCCATTCATGCATATTTTAGCGCAAACTTCCACTGACATTTGAATTTGTCAGTGCCCAAGCACTCTTGAGGTGCAGGTACACCATAGTCGGCGAATTTACGCTCACTGTGGTCAATTTGGTTATGAATAAAGGATTTTGAGCAAATATGTTTGATAGTTTGAGCGAAAAGCTAGGAAACGTCTTCACAAAACTTAGGGGCAAAGCTTCTTTGAGTGATAACGATGTTATGGCGGTTTCCCGTGAAATCC
>JAGLKS010000260.1 GCA_023140905.1 Alphaproteobacteria bacterium
AACATAAGGGCGAACAACAGGCGATGTAAGTAAAACAGGGCTGATAGCTTGTGCTGCCAATTCATTATATTTGTTGCGCACCGCTGTAATGAAGTCCTGTAGCTTTGTTGGGGCCATAGCTAGTTGCTTATCTTCTCCATCGCCTATAAGGGATT
Organism: Alphaproteobacteria bacterium; assembly: GCA_023140905.1. GTDB lineage: Bacteria > Pseudomonadota > Alphaproteobacteria > Micavibrionales > Micavibrionaceae > UBA1672. Next base: position 156 of record JAGLKS010000260.1, read on the forward strand.
CAATAAAGGCTTGTTCCCATTCAGGCGACAATGTCACCAAAATTAATATGCCGGAAGGGTCTGTATTTGCATTGCATAGTTGACGTGCTAAACGGCGGCGTACGTGTTCAGTGATGCGTCCCAGACTTTTTGTATAACTAGCGGCTTCTGAAATCCCCTCTAGGATAGCCGGTAAGTCGCGGATAGAAACACGTTCGGCAAGCAGATTCTGTAATATACGTTGCAAACCACCAACTGTAATTTGTGTCGGAATAACATCGGTGACCAGTTTTTGATAATCCTCCGGCAATTCGTTAAGAAGTTTTTGTGTTTCTGCATAGTTGAGTAAGTCAGACATATTATCTTTAATTAGCTCGGTAATATGCGTTGTAATAACAGTAGGTGCGTCAACAACTGTGTAACCTTTGAAATGGGCTTCTTCACGATATTGTTCTTGAATCCACATAGCAGGTAAACCAAAAGTCGGTTCTACAGTATTTTCTCCGGGCAAGCTAATCTTAGCACCCGTCGGGTCCATACAAAGTAGCATATTCGAGCGGACTTCGCCGCGTCCCGCTTCTATTTCTTTAATGTTTACAGCATAAGCATTGGCTGCAAGTTGTAAATTATCCTGAATACGCACAGCCGGTAAAACATAGCCCATATCTTCAGCTAGTTGTCGGCGTAATCCTTTTATCTGATCGGTAAGTCTATTTCCTCCTTCGCCTTGTACCAAAGGCAATAGTCCATATCCCAATTCAAGGCGGATAGTATCCATCGCCAGTGCTTGGGCAATTGGTTCCTCAGCCGGACCCGGGCCACCCGGTTCACCGGGTTTCAGTGTAGAAGCTGCGGTTTGTTTAGCTTCTTGTTCCTCAAGGTTACGTTGATAAGCAAAGAAAGCCAATGTTCCTGTGATGAAGGAAATGGTGGCAAAAGGTAAAAAAGGAATAGCGGGCACAAGCCCTAAAGTGAGCATCAATCCAGCACTCATGGCTAGAGCATTAGGGTAACGACTGATCTGGAAGAACAGGATTTCTTCTGCTGAACCATCAACGCCGGCTTTAGAAACCAAAAGACCAGAAGAAACAGAGACAACCAAAGCCGGGATCTGACTAACCAGTCCATCACCAATGGTTAGAATTGTGTAATTAGAGGCAGCTTCTGCCAGAGTCATATCCTGCATGACGGCGCCAATAACAATCCCACCGATAATATTGACAAATACAATCAACAAACCGGCAATGGCATCACCGCGCACGAATTTGGCGGCTCCATCCATAGCTCCGTAAAAGGTGCTTTCTGATTCCAGTTTTTTACGTCGTTCCCGTGCTTCATCCTCGGTAATCATTCCCGAAGATAAATCGCTATCAATAGCCATTTGTTTACCCGGCATGGCATCCAATGTAAAACGGGCGGCGACTTCTGCAATACGCCCGGAACCTTTGGTAATAACTACAAAGTTTACAATTACCAGAATAGAAAAAACAATGGCTCCAATTACATAATTGCTACCGATAATAAAAGTCCCGAATGCTTCGATAATGCCACCGGCAGCAGATCTTCCTGTGTGGCCATATTCTAAAATAAGCCGTGTTGATGCGACGTTTAGCCCTAGTCTCAGCGAAGTACTGACGAGCAAAACCGTCGGAAAAGTTGAAAATTCAAGCGGGGTTTGAATGAATAAGACCGTCATCAGAATAAGCACTGAGAACGTAATGGAGACAGCTAATCCAGCATCAAGCATAATAGGGGGCATAGGCACAAGCATAAATAAAATAATTGCGATAATGCCAAAAGCAAATAATACATCAGGGCGTAAAAACGATCCCCCCGTTTTGGGCACACCAGCCTGACCTCCAGCAACTGAAGAAGAAGCGGATTTGCCGGGGGTTGTTCTTGCTTTATTTGGTGGTTGTGCCATGCGGATAATATAGTAGTTTCACTTAAGAATAGTACAGAATTGCGCTAATGAAAAGGGTGCCCGCAAAATTGCGTGCACTCACTCACATTACATCTACATGCTCTTTAGCGCAAATGCTTATATGTATCCATTATGTATACATAATTTTAAATGCACCGTCCTGTTGCTGGAATTTCAACACCGTCTTGCTTATACTGATTAAGCTTATTACGCAAAGTGCGAATTGAAATACCTAAAATATTAGCTGCGTGCGTCCGGTTACCCAAACAATGACCCAGCGTATTAATAATCATATCACGCTCAACGGCGGCAATAGTGCGCCCGATCATAGACTCAACCCCTCCGGGATTTTGTACCGGTGGCGGGGTTTTCTCAACGGAAGATTCTCCAGCACTGGAAATACCGGTCGGATCAGAAGAGCCTTGCACAAGATGTGTAGCAGATGAGGAAGATAGCGCAGTGGTATTTTCTTTCGAAAACGGTGAGTTTTGAACGAAAACAGCATCGGCTTCTATTTCATCTTGTGCGGACATTAATATAGCTCGATGCATGGTGTTTTCCAGCTCGCGGATATTTCCACGCCATGTGCAGGATTTAAGTTTTGCATACGCATCTTGCGAGATAGTTTTTCGTTCTAATCCATTCGTTTCAGCAAATTTGTCAGCAAAAAATTGTGATAGACGGGCAATGTCATTAGGACGGTCCCGTAAAGGCGGCAAAGCTATATTCACGACATTGAGCCGGAAATATAAATCCTCACGAAATTCGCCTTTCTCAACAGATTTCTCCAAATTACGGTTTGATGTTGCGATAATACGAACATCAATTTTGACAGGATGATTACTCCCAACCCGTGTAATTTCTTTTTCTTGTAAAGCACGCAAAAGTTTAGCTTGAAGAAGAGGGTGCATTTCGCTCACCTCATCAAGCAATAACGTACCCGTATGGGCTTCTTCAAATTTCCCGATGCGGCGGCCGGTTGCTCCAGTAAAGGCACCTTTTTCATGGCCAAATAATTCTGATTCTAATAAATTTTCTGGGATAGCAGCGCAGTTAACTGCTATAAAAGGAGCGTTTTTACGCTTTGATTTATTGTGAATATAACGCGACATAACTTCCTTACCGGTTCCAGATTCTCCGGTAATTAGCGCAGTAGCTTCTGAAGGTGCAATCTTGTCTGCCATCATGATAACAGTTTTCATTGATGGATCATCAGCGATCATCGCATTATTTTCTTCGCTCACAGCCTCAAGAACAGCTGCGATTAATTCTGCATCAGGAGGTAATGGAACATATTCTTTTGCACCCGCCTGAATAGCTTTCACAGCTGAACGCGCATCTGTTCCAATTCCGCAAGCAATAACAGGCATATGAATGCGTTCTTCTTTCAATCGCTCAACAAAAGCACCAATTTTCTGCTTTACATCGATCATAGCCAAGTCAGCGCCTTTACCATTGAGTAAAGCTCCGACAGCTTCATCAGTGTCTTCACAATGGATAACTTTAGCCCCATGCTGTAAAGCTATTTTTCCTGCCTGGGAAATATACCCATCCAGACGACCGATTATCATTAAACGCATTTATTAGATCCCCATAGTCTTTAAAATTCACAGCAACGAATAAGTGCTTATGCAGTTTATGCATATAGCAGAGCTGAGCAAAGGAATAAAGCCCGCTTGTTCAAACGAAGGTTATTTGAAGTAGTTTATCCGCAAAGATGGCGATAGAAGTCCGTTAATAATCATTTCCAGATTGCGGGGATTTTCCTGTTTAACCATAGAAAGTGCAGTTTTCGTGACCATAGTTTTTGCTAAAGCTTTATCTGCCGCATTTTTTTCTACTTTAGCAGCAAGTGGTGACATGATTACAGTTCCTAAAATAGCACCATAAAATGTTGTTAGCAAAGCGAGAGCCATAGCCGGACCAATGGCTTCCGGGTTTTCCAGTTCAGCTAACATTTGAACCAGTCCAACCAGAGTTCCGATTAACCCCATAGCAGGAGCAACTTCTGAAGCGCGTTTTAAAATGCTGGCAGCACGTTTGCTACGTTCTTCCTCTTTCTGGATATCTTGCTCCAAAATACGCTTGAGATCATCAAAATCATAACCATCTGTTACCAATCCCATAGCATATTCAAGGAAAGGCTCATTGCCGGTTTGATCTTCGTAATTAGATATCTCAAGCAACCCTTTTTTACGGGCAATAATTGCTAAATCAACCATGCTCGTTGCAAGCATAGGAATATTGCGCGCAGGCCGGATAAATGATGTTAATATAACGCTAATCGATTGGCGTAACTCCATACCTGTATAAGGGATGCAGCTTGCTGTAAGAGTTCCTAAAATAACAATCATAATCGAAGGACCATTAACGAAATTCGCTTCGCTTTTCCCCATAGAGATGGCCCCTATAATTAGAGAAATTGACAAAATCAATCCCAGCAATGTTATTAGATCCAGAGTCCTGTGCACTCTTGGGACGATGACATTTGGTAAATTTATGTCTATTTGTTGTTGTGTATCTGAGGCCATAATGTGTTCAACTATAATACCCGCTACAGCAGAGTAATAAAATAATCCTTATAATCAACTTGTTATGTTGTGTTTTTAAGCCCTTACTTAAAGAAAAATACGCAGAAAGGAAAACAAGATAGAATATTGCAACGCAATAAATGAATAAAACCTTATCTTTAGAATTTACTCTATGAAAAACCGCAAAAAAAGAGAAAACACAAAATAAAATATGGTTGTAAACAGACGGTAGCAAAAATCAGGCTTTATACATTTAAATGCAATACAAATTGCTAGGTTATGATCCTAGTTTATACCACATAATTTGATCCAGATAATTAACCAACCATTTTAAATACGGTCAGATTTTACAATCTCTGTCATCGTAATACCCAGTTTATCTTCCACAACCACAACCTCGCCACGAGCAACCAGACGGTTATTGACATAAATGTCAATAGCTTCACCAACTTTGCGGTCCAGCTCGACAACAGCTCCACGACCAAGTTTCAAAAGCTGGCTTACCTGCATGGTTGAGCTTCCTAAAACAGCTGACACGTTAACCGGAATATCGTAAATAGCGGTTACATCACTGGTCATTGCTTCACCAACGGCATATTCCCGCTTGTCTCTATTCGCAATCTCGTCAGGTTCTTTTATTTCATTGTAACTCAGATCATCCTGAGATTCAGCGTCACCCGCATCTTCTGTGCCAGTTTTTTCCGCTGCAGGTTCTTGAGGCTCAGCATTTGTGTTTTCGTTATCGTCATCACTCATCTACGATTCTCCAGATTTATGACTCTTCATGTGTTGTTGTTTCTATTGGTTCTTTTTGTTTCCCGGACATACTTTCTTCTTCTACAGAAGCTGGTGGACTTACAGCTTCATCCATAGTGTCCTTTTTTTTAAAATCTTCCATGTTACTGTTATTAGCTTCATCATGGATGTTAAAGCCGTGTTGCGCAAGAGATTGATTTAAAATATCGAATATTTTTCTAGTCAAAGCACTTCGGTCACATAAAAGTCCACCGCCCGGCCAGTTGATACGGCAAGCATATTCAGGCAAAGAGGGCGTTGCCTTGAAAGTGACTTGTTTTTGCAATGTCTCGACATGTTCTTCAAGAAGCTTTGATAAGGGGCCAAAGACGGCATCGTTAATTTCAATTTGGACAGTTTCAGGCACCATATTTTCTGACAAAGCTTCAGTAACGGCAGCACGTAATTCATCAACTCCATGTGCTCTCATGTATACAGGGAATGCTTTAGCAAAGATTTGTGCAGCAAAATTCGTGGCGTTTTGCTCATATTCTTTTTGACGCTTTCCCTCAGAAGCATACAAGATGCCGATATCTTGCTCAATTTTTTTCAGCAAAGACAGCATAGTATGAGTCATACTTTCCATGCTTTCCTGCAATCCGGCACTTTTTCCTTCTTCATAAGCTTGTTTGCGCGCATCTTCCATTTCTGTGTGTGAAAATTCAGGGAGTTTTGAACGCTCTTCCTCCGATAGAGGTGTGTCCTCATCGAATATATTAGCATCGAAAAAAAATGGCTGACCCTTCATAATTATAATATTCGCTTTATCTTATGTTTATTTTCTATTCTATTCTATTCATAGACCAAATATAAGGGATCTAAGAAATCATTTCTTCATCAGAAGAGCCGGTAGTAATTATGATTTCGCCGCGACTTTCCAGATCTTTGGTCACAGTAACAATATATTGTTGTGCTTCTTCTACATCTTTCAATCGAACAGGGCCCATCGCAGCCATATCTTCTTTCATAATCTTACCGGCACGCTCAGACATATTGTCGAAGAATAGATCTTTTAGAGAGTCTGTTGCCCCTTTGAGTGCAAGCGGTAGTTTTTCTTTGTCTACCGCACGAATAATAGACTGAAGGGATTTAGGAGCGAGTTTGAGTAGATCTTCAAATGTGAACATCAAGCTGCGAATTTTCTCGGCAGAATCCGGTGTTGCTTTTTCCAGCGAATCCATAAATCTGCTTTCTGTAGCCCGTTCCATATTGTTAAAGATCTCGGCAATAAGCTCATGGCTATCGCGGCGTTGAGTTTTGGCAAGGTTAGACATGAACTCTTTACGCAAAGTTTTTTCGACTTCGTCAAGAATTTCTTTTTGTACGGTTTCCATTTTGAGCATACGCTGAATAACCTCAATGGCAAAGCTATCGGGTAAGATACCGAGGACGCGTGCGGCATGATCTGTGGAGACTTTTGAAAGAACGACAGCAACGGTTTGAGGATATTCTTTTTGTAGGAAATTAGCTAAAATTTCCTCGTTCACGTTACCTAATTTTTCCCACATTGTACGACCTGCAGGGCCACGGATTTCTTCCATGATAAGGTCGATTTTTTCTATTGAGAGGCCGGATTTTTGCAATAAGCGTTCAGTGCTGTCTTGTGAGCCAACCAATGCATTTGTAGAACTGATTTGTTCTGTAAATTCGATAAAAAGTTTTTCAACTATCGTTGGGCCAATTTTTCCCAAACCGGAGATAGTCTGCGATAATTCGAGGATTTCATCATCATCCATATGGCTAAAGATTTGCGCAGTCTGATCTTCACTCAAAGAAAGCACAAAAATCGCTGCTTTCTCTGGGCCTGATAAAGATCTGTAATCATCTCTTACATGCATATCTGTTTACCTTAACATCCTGATATCTTTGTAAATCTGTTTCTCATGACTTAACCTTCTTCATCTAACCAACTGCGAACAACCGAAACAGCTTCTGCTGGATAGTTTTCTACAATTTCTTCTACTTTTTTAACTGTAGACGCTTTCACTTTTCCTTCAATTCCCTCCAGATTGATAAGGCTATCATCATCGTCGTCATCCAGTTGATAGCTTTGGTTGGCAGAAAGGGTCTGTCCATCAACGCCAATGGCTTGGGCTGACGAACTTGGGGGGGCTAGAGCGGGATTGGCTGGTGAAGCAGAAAGTAAATCATGATGAAGGAGATCATCCAGAGAACTGTGTTTTCCAGTAGAGGAATCAATATTCACAAGTTTTGAGACCATCGGTTGAAGGATAAGTAATACAACCAGAATAAGCATTACAGCAACAACGAGCATCTCGGCGGCATCAAGCAAATCACTTTTCTCAAATCCAAGCAGTGTATCATCTTCCACTTCTCCCTCTTCAGTCTCAATTTGCGCAAATTGTAAATTGACGATTTCAATAACATCTCCACGATCTTCGTCAAAACCAACAGCAGTACGTACTAAAGCGGATATTTGGCCCATTTCTTCCTGAGAACGAGGATTATATGTTTTGTTGCCTTCTTCATCTTGCTCATAACGGCCATCAACCAAAACAGAAAGAGAAAGTTTTTTAACCTGTCCGCTTTGGCGTATTGTATTTCGGATGGTCTTGCTAATCTCGTAATTTGTAACTTCTTCAGAGCGAGAATTTTGCGCGCTTGGCCCGCCATCACCGAGTAAATCCCCACTAATGCCGGGTAAGTTATTTTCAATACCTACATTATTACTTGAACCAGCTTCGCTCTCCGAGCTGTCTTCCTGTGTTGTTTGGGATGAGCGTAAAACCTGCCCCTCCGGGCTGTATAGCTCTTCATTCATGCGAATCTGGTCAAAATTCATTTCTGCATTCACAATAGCTGTAACTTTACCATAACCGACAATACGGCTTATCTGTTCTTCTATATTACGCTGCATGCGGGTTTCAAAATTTCGGCGAAGATCTTCGGTTTTTAATGAAAGAAGGCTTTCTTCTTCCTCTCCACCTTTAGCCATTAAATTCCCATTACTATCAATAATGGAAACATTATTAGCCTTAAGGTTAGGGATAGCTGAAGCGACGAGGGACTGAATAGCTGCAATTTGCTGCCGTTCAATAGCTGAGTTGGTCTGAATACCAAGAAATACGCTTGCCGAAGAAGATCGGGATTCCCGGCTGAATAATTCACGCTGGGGTAAAACAATATGTACGCGGGCACTCCTGATACTGTCCATGGAGCTAATGGTTTTAGATAATTCTCCTTCAAGAGCACGCACTTGGTTGATATTTTGTACAAAATTTGTTGTCCCAAAACCTGATTGTTTGTCGAAAATTTCATATCCCATAGAGCCGCCATTGGGCAAACCTGCTGCGGCAAGCAACATGCGTGCCCTGCCTACTTCATTGGAGGGAACTAAAATGCGTGATCCGTCAGAAGAAATCTCGTACGTAATTTCTGTTTCTTCCAGTTTTGCTGCGACAGATCCCGAATCAGTGGTGGATAAATCTGTATATAATAGCTTCATTTCCGGGGAGGTTATCCGCATGGACAAAAAGACAAAAAATGTCAATAACCCCAACACAATCGCGCCCATAACTCCTAAACGGGCCGCTCCTAATTGTTGTAAAGTTGCAACAAA
>JAGLKS010000261.1 GCA_023140905.1 Alphaproteobacteria bacterium
CATATGAAATGCTGAAAAAGTGGGATTCTGAAATCAATGAGAAGTTTAAATTTAAAAAAGAGCATTTTGCAGCCGATGTTAAGGAATCAGTAATCGAAATGCTGCGTGCCGGTGTGTCGGACTTTAGGACTGATGAGGAAAAATATGCTGCTGCTACGTGTGAATAGCTTGTTCCAGATAATTAGCTCATATACCACTAAAGCCCGTTTTTAAGTCCGCGGACAAAATCAGCTAGTCCAATCATCCGGTGGCGTTTTATGCGCTCAACATCCAGTATAAGCTGTGCTTTTGTGATGGTTTCATCGATATTCTGATTCACGATCACGTAATCATATTCCGTATAGTGCGATAATTCATCGCTGGCTTTGGCCATACGCCCGCGAATATCTGTATCTGATTCCAATGTTGTGCGGGAGCGTTTGCGCAAGCGGTCTTCTAAAGCGGATTGAGAAGGAGGAAGAATAAAGACCGTAACCAGATCTTCGCGTGCGATTTCTGCAATTTGCTGGGTTCCTTGCCAGTCAATGTCAAAGATAACGTCTTTGCCTTGAGATAAAGCATCTTCAACAGGTTTGCGCGGCGTACCGTAATAATTTCCAAAGACTTTGGCATATTCAAGCATTTCCCCATCATTAACCATGTGGTCAAATTCTGTGGTATCGACGAAATAGTAATCCTGTCCATGAACTTCTCCGGCACGGCGCTTGCGAGTCGTTGCAGAGATTGAAAGGATCATATCTTGATTGTTTTTCAGTAATGCTCTGGTGATAGTTGTTTTTCCAGCCCCGGAAGGAGAGGACATTATATACATCAGGCCGCGTCTTTTAAGTTCCATATTCATTGCAAAATCTATTTTGGTTATTCTTGTCCATATTATATCAAGTTGATATATAACCTAAACTTTGTGCCACAATAGCGCAATTGAAAAATTGTTCACAACATTCTAGCAGTTTTACATTGAAATAAATGGAATGTGGTAAGTAAGGTTTGATCTCTTATACTAAAACAATTAACACAATAAGTTATAATATCACACATATTATACATGGTATTGCTAATACACATGGACAATCATTGATTTAAATATGTGTTTGCCATGATAGTAAAAATATGATTTATAAGAGCTGTAAATTGTTATATTATTATAATATATAAAGAATAAGAGCACATAAATTGCTCTAGGTGGTTTTTTCTAGGTATGAGAATTTAGTATGGACATCAAAAAAATAGAACATAATGTGTCTCGTGCGGCGCGATTTTTGAAATCGGTGGCAAATGAGAAAAGGCTGTTGATTATCTGTATGTTATATAAAGGAGAAAAAAGCGTAGGCGAATTAGAGGAAGTTATTGATTTAAGCCAATCTGCTTTATCGCAACATTTGGCTAAGCTGCGTCGTGATAAAATTGTTTCTACACGGCGGGAAGCTCAAACTATCTACTATTCTATCCTTGACGAAGCTGTGATAGTTCTTTTTGAAGCATTATGCGAATTATATTGCAATGAATCAGAAAACAAATAGCCTTTTTGCTGCGTTGTTATTTTCGATTACGCTAAAGAGATCAATAATTTTCTGAGGCGGTAAGTCACTGAGATTGTCTTTTTGCAGAACATAAACATTTTTTCCGTTTGGTGCGTGTTTTTTCGGATCTCCATGTGAGGAAAATAATACGATAGACGGACAATTTGTTGGCCCTATCATGTGCATTGGGCCTGTATCGTTGCCAATTGCACTATGTGCCTTATGAGCTAAAGCTATAATTTGGAACAAAGAAGTTTTTCCAGTCAGGTCCAAAGCATTCGGGCAGGTTTCTTTAATTGTTCGTGTTGTTTTCTTTTCTGTTTCTGTGCCAATAATCACAGGTTGATAGTTTTTATCAATGAGTGTTTGTGCAATATCTGCATAATAATGCTCAGGCCACCTTTTTTGTGGATGTTGCGCTGAGCATCCCGGTACAAGCAGCACAAAAGGTGGATGTAAGTCAAAAACAGAGAGATCTTCTTTGATCCATCTCATATCATCAATAGAAACATTATTTATACCTGCTAAAGCCAGACTTTGTTTATGTCCTTCGAAAGCTGTGCCTTTTATGCGCGTAGGGTCTGTATTTCTGTGTGAAGCATTTTTTGCTATACCAATCCATTCCGGACGTTTTTTACGGGGAAAGAGGCGAAAATAAAGAGATGTACGGTCATTATTCTGTAAGTCATAAACGCGGGTGAATTTCCCTTCTATCAAGCGTTTGCGCAAGGTAAGCCAGTCAGAAAAATCAAATAATTTTGGCTTTTCATCTAACCGGATTGCGTCAAAATAGCCGCTTTTTCGGGCGAGATCCTCGTATGGTTTTGTTGTCAAAAGGGTTATATGCGCATTTTTATGATGATTACGTATTGCAGCCATAGGGCCTAATGCTTGGACAAAGTCTCCTAATGCGCTGAGTTTTATAACAAGAACGCGTTCTTCATAAGGATCATTGTTTACAGACAGTGTCATTTTGTTGCTCAGGCATTATCCCATACAGGCATTATTTATCGTTTTGTTGCGCAAAATCTCAGCGTAAATATCCAGTGTTTTTTCAGTCATAATTTTCTTTGTGAAATGTTCTGCAACATGTCCCATTGATCGTGCAGCTAATATTGCGTGCTGTGTTGAACCGATAGATAGCGCTTCTTTAATAGCCTCTGCTAGAGCGTCTGGATCAGAGGGAGGAATAAGCCATCCTGTCATATTGGGAATAACAGTTTCTTTTGCTCCGCCATGGTCTGTGGCGATAATTGGTTTTCCCATTGCCTGCGCTTCAATCGGTACACGGCCAAAGCCTTCCGGCTCGGTGGAGGCTGAAACTACAATTGTAGATAGCATATAAGCTGCGGGCATGTCTGTGCATTGATCGACAATACGTACTCTTGTTCCAAGATCTTTTTTGTTAATCTCTTTTTCCAATTCTTTGCGGTAGTTTTTACGTCCCTGATCCGAGCCGATCATGACACAAAATACGTCATCACGTTCGAGCTTGGTCATTGCTTCGATCATGACATGATGTCCCTTCCAGCGTGTAATTCGTCCGGGAAGCAATATTACGTATGCGGTGTCAGGGATACGCCATTTTTCTGCTAAATCAATCATACGCTCTGGTGAGACAGCACCGGGATGAAAACGCTCTGCAGGAATACCGCGGTGGATTGTGCGAATGCATGATGGTTCTATCTTATAATTATCTTTCAAATATTGCGCAACATAATTTGATATTGCGATAACGATTTCGCCTCGTGCAATAACGCTATTATAATAACGCTTGGTTTTGCCGGTAATGTTATATGGTGCATGGCATGTTGTCATAAAATGGCAATTTGTATTTTTGCAGGCATGCCAAGCGCTCCATGCTGGGGCGCGGCTGCGAACATGAATGATGTTAACATTATGC
>JAGLKS010000262.1 GCA_023140905.1 Alphaproteobacteria bacterium
GAAAGAAGGTACATTTTTAAGTGGAATGCCTCGTTGACACAAAATGCGTGCAATAATTTCAGGAAGTTCATAATTGCGCATTATAAGGTCAACATCATTCAAAGATGTTTCAGGTATGACCCAACGGGCTTTGTTTAAAGAAGAGTCGATAATTGTTTTTGACATGAAAAAAGCCTACTAGATTCGTAAAGAAATCAGAAGGCTTTGTTTCAACTTCTTTGATCTAGTTCTTGCATGTCAGATCATGTTTTGTCTCTATATGGCGAACAGTTCCCGACTTTGAACGCATCACAATACTGGAAGTTTTTACGCCTCCAGAATAACAGCGTACACCGTGTAACATTGTTCCATCCGTAACGCCTGTAGCTGCGAACATAACATTATCGCCTTTAGCCAAGTCATCTGTGGTATAAACTTTGTTAAGGTCGGTAATACCCCAGTGTTCAGCTCTGCCCCGTTCATCATCGTCACGGAAGAGCAATCGCCCTAGCATAGAACCACCAATACATTGTAAAGCGGCGGCGGCAAGCACGCCTTCAGGTGCTCCACCAGAACCCACATAAACATCAATTCCAGTATCAGAATCAGTCGTTGCGATTATCGCGCTAACATCTCCATCACCAATAAGATTGATACGAGCACCGGATTTGCGAACATCACGGATTAATTCCTCGTGACGTGGACGGTCAAGAATACAGACCATAAGTTCTTCCGTTGTTGTGCCTTTTTCTTTGGCTATTTTTTGAAGTACATCACCAATAGGAGCATCCAAATCCAGTACATTCGGATTAACGTCAGGACCTACAGCAATTTTTTGCATGTAAACATCCGGTGCGTTCAAAAATCCACCTTCATCTGTCATAGCGATAACTGCGAGTGCGTTTGCTCCGCCAGCTGCGGTGATATCGGTTCCTTCCAGTGGATCAAGCGCGATATCTATTTTAGGGCCTTTTTTGGTACCGACTTCTTCACCAATATATAGCATTGGTGCTTTGTCTCGCTCACCCTCACCTATAACTACCCTACCATGGATATGTAATGAGTTAAGTGCATCACGCATAGCATCCACAGCGACCTGATCGGCCATAACCTTGTCTCCGCGTCCTACCAACTTTGAAGCCGCTATTGCCGCTGCTTCTGTTACACGGACAATTTCCAATGTAAGATTGCGATCCATAACGTTTTCCGATTCTTCACTCATTAGTTTTTCCTATCATTATTAAAATACGTAGTATATGTGCCTATCTCTATAGCTCCTCAATACGCATGACACAAGGTTTTTCCGTACAACAGTCTAAAGCACTAATAGCGTGCGCAGCATTTTGTACATCGGCATGTTTTGATTTATGAAATATCAAAATAACAGGGACACTATGCTCTGGATCTATTCCGGTTTGAACCATGCTTTCAATAGATATATTATTATCGCGCAAAATTGCTGCAACAGACGCTATTACGCCCGGCTTATCGATAACCATCATGCGCATATAGTAACGTGCTTCGGTTTCACCAATATCTATCCATTGCCCCTGTTCAAGATCATTAGCCGGAACACCAAATGTTGGAATATTTATGCCTCGTGCTAAATCTATAAGATCTGACACCACTGAAGAAGCTGTGGGACCAAGACCTGCTCCTTTACCTGTTAATAAAGGTGTTTCTACAAAATCCCCTTCTACATACACAGCATTATAAACATCTCCTATTATTCCCATTGGAGAGTTTACAGGAACAAGACATGGTTCCAAGATCTGCATAATTTTGCCGTTTATTTTGCGTGCAATACCCAGTAATTTAATCCGGTAACCAAATTCATCAGCTTGTCTTATATCTGTTGCAGTGATACGGCTAATCCCTATAATACTTAATGCATCAAAATCCGGTTTAATACCGAATGCGATAGAGCTTAGCAAACATAATTTATGTGCAGCATCTATTCCGTCAACATCTAGTGTTGGATCAGCTTCAGCATAACCAAGGTCCTGAGCTTCTTGTAATACATCTGCAAAATCCTGCCCTGTCTCTTGCATCTTTGTAAGAACATAGTTGCATGTACCATTAAGAATACCATACACCGCTGATAATTTATTAGCTGCAAGTCCTTCACGCATAGCTTTAATAATAGGAATTCCACCAGCGACAGCGGCTTCGTACATAAGGCTAACATTGTTTTGTTCTGCAAGATGGGCAAGCTCTAAACCATGATGAGCAAGAAGTGCTTTATTCGCAGTCACAACATGGAGTTTATTGCCCAGTGATTTCTGCACAATTTCTGCAGCAATACCATGTTGACCGCCAATAAGTTCAACGACTGCATCCAAATTATCATAAAAGGCAAGTTCTGCCGCATTATCAATCCATTCATAAGCGTTGAGATTTATACCACGATCACAGCTTTTATCGCGCGCACTAACAGCAATAATTTGAATTTCGCGCCCAGCTCTTTGCGTAATGATATCCTTATTCTCTGTTAGAATTTTCACGACACCGGTTCCCACTGTTCCAAGTCCGGCTACACCAATACGAAAGGCTTCAGTCATTTTGCTATTGTCCTACATGTTAACATATGCTTTAATACCCCTGTTCAATGGGGCCTTGTCTCTAAGGTATTACCTTTCTTTTTCCTGCGTTTCAAGAATACATGTTATTTAAACAAATTTTATCTTGGCATAAATTTTGCTTTAGTGCTCTTTGTTAGTTTTTGTGCGCATCAAGCCAGTGCAAAAAAAGTTTTTACTAAATAAATTAGTTAAATCAGGGATGTTATTATGACTTCGAAAGAAACTACGGAAAAGCCTATTCAAATGCCTGATCCTATGGCATTGGGTAAAGCCATTGTTAATGCATATGAAAAAGCACAACCGCTTTTTGAGGAATATGCTGCTAAATATTCATCACCGGATACATACAAAGATATGATGTCCGTTAATTTTGATCCAATGAATGTGCGCCGTGCTTATCTCGATTTCTTGAAAGAGATTGCAATAAACCCGCAATCTGCTTTTTCGATGCAGTCTGATTTCATTCAAGACTGGTATGCTGTATGGCAAGGTAGTATTACTAAATTCATGGGACAAGACTCAAACCAATTTCCAACAAAAGCCCAGATAAAGTCTGATAAACGTTTTCGGGCCCCGGAATGGGAAGAAAATGCAATATTTGATTTTATGAAAAAGTCATATCTTCTGACCTGTAAATATGTTGAAAACAGCATCAAATCTTCCACAGATCTTTCCGAGAAAGATAAAGAAAAACTAGGTTTTTATACACGTATATTTACAGATGCACTGTCACCGACAAACTTTGCAATGACAAATCCTGAAGTGCTTAAAGAAACAATGAATACCGGCGGAAAAAACCTGATAGATGGTTTTGCTAATATTCTGGAAGATTTGACACGTGGTAAGGGTGATCTGAAGATCAGTATGACCCAATACGACAAGTTCACACTTGGTGAGAATATTGCGGTAACTCCGGGTCGTGTTGTCTTTCAGAATGAAATGATGCAATTGATTCAGTACACTCCTAAAACTGAAAAAGTTCTCAAAACACCAATGCTGATTGTTCCACCGTGGATCAACAAATACTATATTTTAGATTTGCGCCCCGGTAATTCCTACGTTGAGTGGCTTGTTGAGCAAGGTCATACAGTGTTCATTATGTCTTGGGTAAATCCGGATGAAAAAATGGCTGAAACACCCTTTTCTGCTTACGTGCATAAAGGCGTTATTGAAGCTATTGAACAGGTTCGAAAAATTACCAAGGAAGACAAAGTTAATACAATTTCATATTGTATTGGCGGAACTTTGCTTGCGATAACTCTGGCTTACCTTGAAGCGACAAGAAAAGAAAGCCCGGTAGCTTCTGCAACGTTCCTAACTACTATGTTTGACTTCAAAAAAGCTGGCGAAATTTTAATTTTCCTTGATGATGCGCAAATCGCCGGTCTTGAAAACAAGATGGAAAAGACAGGTTATCTGGATGGCGCTGGCTTAAAGAAAACTTTTTCTATGTTGCGTGCAAACGATCTCATCTGGTCCTTTGTTATTAATAATTATCTGATGGGCAAAGAGCCCTTTCCGTTTGATTTGCTTTACTGGAACGATGATCCAACTAATATGCCGCGTGCAATGCATAGTTTTTACATTCATAACATGTATAGTAAGAACAAGCTAATTGAGCCTGGTGGCATTAGTATTGACGGTGTTGATATTGACCTCTCAAAAATCACTGTGCCATGTCAC
>JAGLKS010000263.1 GCA_023140905.1 Alphaproteobacteria bacterium
TTATAGTGCATATACCTATGGAGCCTCTGAATAAAGCCCTAAATCCTGGACCTCATGCTCTTAAAGTTTCCCAAAATACAAAAAAGTTACGCGATGAGATAAACTGGAACTTGTCACAATTTGATGGTTATGTCGGAGTAAATAATCATATGGGCAGCAGGATTACAACGAATAAACGCGCTATGAATCAAGTCATGGCAGAACTAAAATCACGAGATTTGTTCTTTGTTGACTCGCGCACAATTGGTTCGTCTGTTGCAGCACAAAGCGCAAGAGATGCAGGGATATCATATGCTGTGCGCGATATTTTTCTGGACCACGAGGTTACACAGGATTTTATTAGCAATGCTTTGATAAAACTAGAGAATAAAGCAAAAACACGCGGCTACGCTATTGCGATTGGACACCCGCACAAAGAAACTATTGCTGCGCTTAAAGCATGGCTTCCTACATTAGAAGGAAAAGGGCTAGCACTTGTTCCGGTAAGCCAACTGCTTAACCGCCCAGCATCAACAGAGCTTCAGGCAAAAGCTCAATAGTCTACAAAAGTCAGATGTGCAACATACAATGCAACTATTACTGTCCTTTATTGTATGTTTGTTCAAGCAACTTTTTATTCACTTTAGGCTGCTCACGATCGGCCAACTCACGCAAATACATTAAGAACGCATCATCTTCCAGCTCTTTATCTATAGTCTGAGCAATGTTTTGCAAGGTTTCCTGAACATTTTCATCCTTTGTAATATCAGGAATATCAAAACCACTTATTTTAATAAGGGCAAACTGATCTTCCAATTCCAGCATTTCATAATCTCCAATAGGAGTCTGGAAAATTGTTGCACGCATATCCAGCATTAAAGGCACTGGCATATCGCCGGAAATACCTACAGATTCAAAACTTTTCACATCTTTCTTGTGCTCGCGGGACAAACCTTCGAATGTTGATCCTCCAGTTCCAATCTCCGCCAGATATTTTGCAATCTGTTCGCGATTCTGCGCGTGTTTCTGATCTGAAATATATTGTTCTGCTAATTCATTTTTAACGTCTGCAAATGATTTAAAGTTTTCCGGTTCTACTGTTTTAAGCGTAAACGCAACAAGAGCACCACTTGGAAGCTCCTGCAATAAAGACGCTTCACCTTCGACAAGTTCAAAAGATAGCGTACGTACGTCTTCTCTATCTTCATCATCAATAGCAGCTAGTCCATCCTTTTTGTCCTTATTCAACCCAGTTTCATCAAATGGGCCAAAAGAAGATATTTCAAGCGGATAGTCTTCTACCTTCACCAAATTTTCAAAAGATACACCACTATCGAGACTTTCATCCAGATCTTGAGAAATTTCATATATTTCCTCATTACGTTTTTCCAAGAGAAGTTCTTTGTTAATTTCCTCTTTCACTTCCTCAAACGGACGATGTTGCGATTCTATACGCTTATCCAAACGTATAACGTGATGCCCTAGCATCGTCTGAACCGGCACTTCTATATCATTTTCTTTAAGCCCGGCAATAACTTCAAGCATAACAGGGAGCATAGAGGAAACTTCAAAATTTCTGCTCTCATAATAAACCTCATCCGATCCTGTCACAACAATAACAGCCTCCTTCAAGTTTTTACCATTTTGGACTTCATCATATATAGATTGAGCTAACTCAGATGTATCCACTAAAGCCTGAGTAAGAACAACTTGCTCACCAATCATAAAATGGTCTTTGTGATCCTCATAAGCCTGTCTGACTTCTGCCGTAGTTACTTCGACTTTTATATCCAGCTTATCAGAATTAAACGCTGCCATTTTGATAATCCGGTATTCAGGTATTTTATAGTGCACCTGTTTAACGCTTTCATATAAGCGTTCAAGTTGTGCATCTGTGGCCGGTTTTATTCCTTTTACGTCCTTATCTGCGAAAAATATCGCATCAATATCACGTGTCTGATTTTGGAATTTAAGAAATTCTTCTGCCAAAATATCGTTATCAGGAGAAAACCCTGCGCGCATAGCTTGCATCAAAAATCCGCTTGTCACTTCTCTTTTCATGATTTGAACAAATTCGTCTTCGCTCATTCCCTGACGTTGTAGAAGCACTTCTAACGCATCTTGCATTGACTGACCTGATTGTGCATTGGGTTGCACTACTTCTGCCACACGCAAAGCAAGGCGCTCTTTATCAAGCCCCAATCCTTTATTATGTGCTTCCTGAGAAAGCATATAAAGACGAACCTGATTAGATAAGATTTCATCAATCAAACCAAGTGTATAAGCCTGCTCAGGGCTAATACGGTATTGTGCCAAAGATCTACGTACTGTTCGATCAAAAGAGTAAATATCAAGCGTCTCATCTCCTGCGCGAATAACATCACTGCCACTTACACCTTTAGATCCTCCCAGCACACCTCGAACATCCATCAAAGCCAAGCCTCCAACAGATAATCCTACAAGCCCAAAGATAAAATATTTTAGCAAACCGTTTCTCGTGCCAGAACGTAATAACTGCATAACCATATTCAAAATACCTACGTCAAAAATTATTATGATAGCTCAGCACTATAAACACCCAATATATGACTGAGCAAGCACACAAATAGGGAAAAGTAAGAAAAATCAACGATAAAGATTGATTTTCATTACACGCACACTAACATAGGCGCAAAAAAGAGGGCAAATGAGCACATGAAAAAACTTATTGTTGGTAACTGGAAAATGAATATGACTATGGCTGAGACTAAAGTTCTTGTCTCCGACATTGCTCAAATCATTGGAGAAAATCCGAAAATTCTGGATAAATCAGATTTTCTTGTCTGTCCGCCTTTTATTTATATCCAAGAACTTTCTGAGCTATGTCGCGCAAGAGAAATTCTATTAGGCTCTCAGGATTGCTCGATTCACGAAAACGGAGCCCATACTGGGGAAATAAGTGCACAGATGCTAAGAGACACAGGATGTGAATACGTTATCACCGGACATTCTGAACGCCGCCAATATAATAATGAAACCGATTCATTGGTCCATCAAAAAGCGCAAATGGCTTA
>JAGLKS010000264.1 GCA_023140905.1 Alphaproteobacteria bacterium
GCCAATACAGGCATAATGGTTTTGAAGATAATGCAGACGCCCACCTGAAACGTACCATAATGGGTAGGGAAGTTGTAATAGCTATTACAGAAGGAAAACTAGACCTCGGTCCCTGGGAGCAGGTTTTTTATGGGGAATTTGACGGGATGCGGAAAAAAAGAGTACTTGTAAAAATAATTGGAGAGTAGAATTATTATTTAAATTGATTACACGGGAGGAAATATCAAATTAGGAATAATAGGGCTTCCAAATGTCGGAAAGAGCACCCTTTTTAATGCAATAACAGTAGCTGGTGCAGAAATATCCAATTACCCTTTTTGCACAATAGAACCAAACAGGGCATCTGTGCCCGTGCCAGATCCAAGACTGGATAAGCTTGCGGAAATGGTAAAACCTGAAAAAGTGATTCCTGCAATTATTGAATTTGTAGATATAGCCGGGCTTGTTAAAGGCGCATCTCAAGGTGAGGGGCTGGGGAATCAGTTCTTATCCAATATTCGACAAACTGATGCTATTATTCATGTTGTGCGCTGTTTTGAAAATGAAGATGTTCACCATGTGGAAGGCTCAATTAATCCTCTAAGAGATATTGAAACGATTGATACTGAGCTAATGTTGGCTGATCTGGAAAGTGCAAGCAAACAGCTTGAAGGGCTAATAAAGAAAGCACGTTCCGGTGATAAAGAAATAGCTGCACAAGCAGAATTTATGGAACGAGTTAAGAAAGCTCTTGATGATGGTAATCCTGCACGCAGCGTAGAAATTAAGGATGAAGAAGAAATAAAATGGCTCAAATCTGCGCAGTTCATAACTGCTAAGCCAGTGCTTTATGTGTGTAACGTGGCTGAGGAAGATTCTGCAAAAGGAAATGAACAAACCCAAAAGGTTGAAGAGCTTGCAGAATCGCAGGGAGCGCAAGTGGTTTTTATATGCGCCTCAATTGAATCGGAAATAGCGCAACTGGATAGTGTTGAGGAAAAAGCTGAATTTCTCGAAACAATGGAACTAACAGAACCGGGGTTGAACCGGATTATTCGTGCGGGGTATAAGCTATTGGCGCTTCAGACTTATTTCACAGTAGGTCCTAAAGAGGCGCGGGCATGGACCGTTCCTGTAGGTGCAAAAGCTCCGCAAGCCGCAGGGGTTATTCATAGTGATTTCGAAAAAGGGTTTATTCGTGCTGAAACGATTTCTTACAATGATTACATATCCTGTAATGGTGAGCAGGGCGCTAAGGATAAGGGGAAAATGCGTCAGGAAGGTAAAGAATATATAGTTCAGGATGGTGATATTATTCTGTTCAGGTTTAATGTTTAGTAATTAAATACCATACCACGAAGCCCGCCTGTTTATTGGCACAGCCTCCGCTTACGCTACGTAGCGTTTGCTTAAGCAAAACTACTGTAATCAGTATAAACTCACTATATTTTCTTTTATGCTTCTTTTTCCATACTTTTATTTGTAAACTAATAAATAGTAATGGGCGCCCATAATCGCGCTTACAAGTCTTGTTGTCAGGGCCATGATCCCTTA
>JAGLKS010000265.1 GCA_023140905.1 Alphaproteobacteria bacterium
CTCATTAGTCATTCCTTTCCTTTTTGTTTGTTGGAATGACTCCTTATAAACCACGTTTTTTTAGGCAGGAGGAATGCCTATTTATAAAGTAGGTGGTTTTAGAATTTGGTACTGAAATAGTTATGAATTTTTGAATCTATTCAAGAAGCTTTCAAAGTATGTGGGGAGGTGCCCCATAAACTTTATGGTGGCTTCAGAGGACTCAATAATTAGGAGCGCTTCTTCTTTTACTAGAATATAGGCCTTATATGTATCATGGTCATGTTCAGGAAATTTATTGTTGGATAAAATTAATGGAATAATAGCTAGAAAAGCTTCTTTATCAAAAGCAATTTCTCCGATTAATTTTTTCGCTTTTTTTACCTCGGTAAAAGCAGCCTCTACTGTTTTAATGGAGGCTTTTTCTCCTGAGGCCTGTTGCCATTTTGAAACGGATCGAAAAGCAGCTACTTTATTAGTACAGCCTTTTCTTATTAACCAGTCAATCATGTAACCAAGCGCTAAGTCTTTCCTTTCTTTTTCTAATTTTTTGCTTAAGTTTTCTTTAAAGGCTTCTTTTATCCATGACACGTCATCGTTATAGGCCTCTTCGTATTTTGATAAGGCCATGTTTAAAGCATGGTATAGGGCTATGTTTTTATTGATATTGGAGTTTAGATAAACTTTTTTAAGCCTTTTTAGACTACTTTTTGCCATCGTTTGTTATCTCCAATATATGTTCTGCTATTCGTTCAACAGGCTCACGCAGTCTTTCGGCATCAATAATGATATAGCCGCCTGTGACGTCGCTTGTCCTGTGGTTTAACAGCCGTTTTAGGGCATAATAAGGCAAGTCTAAACTTTCTGCAAAAGTTATAAACGTACGGCGTAAATCGTGGCAGGTGAACTGGATTCCAGTTTCACGGGTGACAAAATAAAGGCTTTTCTTTGGTTCAATCAGGTGGCCATCTTTTCCTGTGCCGGGAAAAACAAACTCACTCCAGTTATATTGCTGGAAGCGGCGATGTATGAGCTGATAAAGGTAATTGCTTAGGGGAAGAGTTAGAACATCACCATTCTTGGTTTTGGTGATTGTTATTGTTTGATCATCAAAGTCAACATCACACCAGCGCAGCCTTTCAGCTTCACCTTTTCTCAGTCCCGTGAAAAGCAGTGTTATCAGAAAAACCCTAGCTGTATCACTTTCAAGATTGTGAACGGCTTTCCACCATGCAGGCAATTGGTGAGTTTTGATATATGTGATGCGGCGTTTTTCAGGGAACCAAGTTTTGATTTTGCTTAAATGGACGACGGGGTTATTGATCTCAAGATCATAAAGGGCGTTGGCGTGATTAACAAGCAGCCTTAGAACCCGCATAGTGCCGTTTGCGGTGTATTCTCCGAGCATGGCGTGGCGGGCAACGACCATATCTTTGCTTATGCTGGATATGGGCATATTCGCCCAGTCAGAGAGGTATTTGTCCAAGGTGTACCCATATCCCCGAAGAGTTGTTTTGCTTAGGTTCTTGCGCGTCATTTTATAGCTGGCAAGTGTTTCTGAAAGCGTTATCAGCTTTCTTTTCTCTTCTTTCTCAAGAATATTCGGATTTATGTTTTGGTTCATTAAGAATAGGGCGTCTTTGCTAAGGCGCTTACCTTCTTCGGGCGTGAGTAGCTCTTTTGAATGTATGGAAATCATGCTTCTGGCTGATCTTATCCATGGTTATCGCAAGGAAATGTTGCGCCAGATCAAAGGCTTTAAGGCATTGCGTAGACTAGAATACGCACAAGCTGTTGCAACATTTCATGTTCGTAAAGACCTTAAATGCATGAAAGAGGCGATCATAAATAGTATCTCATGCTGGGCGGAATTACGCGATATGTATTTCTTTGAACGGGCGCGTTATGTGGAGTGTTGCAAGTGGCCTAATAGCGCTATCGCGTGTGTGTCTAATCCCATATATGAACAATCTCCCTCCCAATCTGTATAGCAATATACAGAAGCTCTCCTGTCCTTTACTACTCCCACACGTTTTAGCTG
>JAGLKS010000266.1 GCA_023140905.1 Alphaproteobacteria bacterium
CATCAAGAATTTCAACCTCAACCCCTAAAGGTTTTAGCTGCTCCTTAATGCGCTTAGCGTACGCGTCCGGGTATAAAGCATTAGGCGGTTCATTCACCAAATCACGCGCCCAAAATGTGCCTTCAATCACACAATCCCGATCAGCGTATAACATTTCCGCTGCCTCACTCTCGAAGATCACAAAATGCGTACAGCCTAGACTAACGTCTTCCGGCTCATCCTCTTGTCTTTCTTTTTCGGATTTATATTGCTCAAATTTATAGGAACGAAGTTTTACCCCCATAGCAATATGAACAGTTATCTCACTTGAATCAGGTAAATCATTGTCGGAATAAAACTCAAAGCTTTCGATGTTTTTACCATCAATCGCAGCATAAAGCTTGCCGCCAAGCTTTTCCGCTTTAATTTTATCCAACGCGTCCTTATCTCCACAGCCTAATAATATCCCATAGCTGTAAGGTGCATCTTCCGGGAAAATCAATATCTCGACCTGACCAAAACCACCGGTAAAAGTTTTGCTTTTACTCAAGGCATGGTCAATATATCCCTTCACCTCATAATTTAATGCCGCC
Source organism: Alphaproteobacteria bacterium (assembly GCA_023140905.1). GTDB lineage: Bacteria > Pseudomonadota > Alphaproteobacteria > Micavibrionales > Micavibrionaceae > UBA1672. The sequence goes on from JAGLKS010000266.1 coordinate 573, forward strand.
ACTGATGGGCTTGGTTCTTTATCTTTATAAAAGCAAATCACAGCCGCATCAGTGTTTTTACGAGGGGCTTTAGAAAATGAGATATCCAGTGTCATGTTATTTTCCTAAATTATGTTCCTAACGGATGATAATTGCATTGGCCAAGCGATTTCCAATAGTATAATCTTTCGAAATAAAATGGCTAGTACCAAACAAAAAGAATTAATGAAAACATAAGAATTAATGAAAATATTCGATATCTATTTATTCAGAACTCTTGCCCTCGCCACAATATTTATTGCTGTTGTGCTGACTTTGGTTATCTTCCTGACACAATCTTTGCGGTTTTTAGAAATCGTAGTGAATGCAGGTTCTTCGGGTGGGGCCTTCTGGATTTTAACTTGTCTGGCCCTTCCGCGGTTTTTTGAAGTTATCTTGCCCGTCTCACTAATGATTGCGACCCTATTCGTATATAATAAGCTTACTCTTGATTCAGAGCTGATAGCTATGCGCGGTATGGGGCATTCCCCCTTTGACCTAGGCAAGCCCGCACTCGCTTTAGGTGTAATTATAACCATCATTTTATGGGGAATTACCATGTGGGGCGCACCTATGTCTTTGTCAAGAATGCAACAAATGCGTCAAGATCTCAAAGCTGAATTCTCTAATTTTATGTTCAAAGAAAGTGTATTTAATGCCGCAGGTAAAGGGCTAACTGTTTATATAAGTGAAAAACTTAGTAATGGCGAATTGCTGGGTCTAATGATCCATGACACGCGTGATCCAGCAAAACTCCCATCTACTGTTCTGGCAAAGCGCGGCATGATTGTTTCAACACCGGAAGGTCATCAAGTTATTGTCTTTGACGGCTCAAGACAAGAATTTAACCCTGAATCAGGAACATTACAAAAACTGGCTTTTGATCGCTACACAATTGACTTGCCGGAAAATAGAGCAGTAGGAAAAAGATGGGCCGAACCGGATGAACGTACAATCAACCAACTTTTAACACCAGATGCAGACAATGCCCGTGATCTTGAGAATATGCACGAATTTCACGTTGAGATTCACCGGCGTTTTACCAGCCCTCTTTTAGCTTTGGGCTTTCCTTTAATTGCTCTTATATCGCTTTTATTAGGATCAGTGGACCGCCGCGGTCAAATCAAGCGTATTGCTGTGACAATTGTAACTGTTATCTTTATTCAAGGGCTGTTTCTTGCCGCTTACAACCTTGCACGAAACAATACTTTTGGGCTTGTACTTATGTACGCATTGTCTTTTATTCCAATTGGCGCAGGATTATTCTTTCTTAACCCCCGTTCTGAAAAAACCCGCTACCGGTTTGCTCTTTTTATGGTGGATTTTATAACAACGGCAACCTTAGCCATAGCTACAAAAGTAAAAACGCTACCAATCATAGGTCCGTATGTTGAAAAAAGAATAAAAGAAGCAACAGAACCTAATGTACAAAATTCAAAAGAGGGGCGTGTATCATAATGAAAGTCGCCCTCACATTAAGCAATTATCTTGCAAAACGTTATAGTATTAATCTGGTCCTTTTACTGATCGGATTACTATCAATTGTGTATTTGTTTGACACTGTCGAACTTATTCGCCGTGCAAGTAAACATAATGATATTCCCATTGCGCTTGTCTTACAAATGGGCTTGTTAAAGCTTCCTGATGTTGGTCAGACGCTTTTTCCCTTTGCTGTATTATTTAGCGCAATGTATACATTCTGGCAGCTTACGCGACGCTATGAGCTAATTGTTATACGTGCCTCAGGGTTTTCTGTATGGCAGTTTCTTCTTCCAATGGCTATTATCGGCATATTATTTGGTGTTCTGCAAATGGCTGTAATTAACCCGGTTGGTGCTGTCTTTATCAGCAAATTCGAAGATATGGAGCGCACCTATCTAAAACGCCAGAAAAACCAGATAGCCGTATTTGAAGAAGGCTTGTGGCTCCGCCAGCCTGTCCTGATCGAAGCATCTTCTATAGACAACACTGATAATAACGATGGGGGAAATACCGATAGAATACAAAAAGAAAATCTTATTGAAGGTTATGTGGTTGTTCGCGCACAAAGAATAGAACAACCGGAATGGGTATTAAAGAATGTTACTGTCTTTTATTTCACGCGTGACAACGACTTCCTACAACGGGTTGATGCCAAGAGTGCCACGCTTGAAAAAGATTATTGGCATCTCAAAAACGTCACCATTCATAAATCGAGAGCACCTTTGCAACTTAACACCAATTATATGCTGCCAACGACACTAACTATTCGTGACATACAAGATAGTTTTTCCTCTCCTGAAAGCATGTCATTCTGGAAGTTGCCCGCCTATATAAGAACATTGGAACAAACAGGCTTTGATGCAACGCGCCTTAAAATTTACTATCAAAATTTATTGTCCCAACCTCTTATGTTTTGTGCAATGATCTTGCTGGCTGCAACTGTCTCTATGCGTCCGCCACGCATGCGAGGAACCTTCACAATAATTGCCAGCGGGGTGTTTCTTGGCTTTATCATTTTCTTCCTATCAAGTTTCTTGCAAGCTATGGGCTCTTCTCAGCAAATCCCCGTATTTCTGGCCGCATGGTCCCCGGCTCTCATTTCCTTTTTGCTCGGCCTCTCTGTTATGATGAATATCGAAGATGGTTAACATATAATTCTATGTATTTTTGTTATAAAAAATCATGTAGAGCTATTTCTTTCTTTACAAAATAATAGTAACTATTATTTAATGCTTTCCCTGTTAGACTTATGCGTCTGTATTTGCTAACAAGAAGTACCTCTTGCTAGGAATTATAAAATTTCAGAGTTACTGTGTATTTAATATTTAATGATAAAATATAAGCCCTCTTCATGTTTGCTTATTGAGCAGTTGAGTAATTTAGTAATTGAGTACAGGCGTAAACCACAATAAATAAAAATTCCAGGACCATAAAAGAATGAAAAAAGAGCGGCCTTCCATGCAAATTGAGAAAAATAACAAACATTTTGTTTTATCCTCCGTCCTTATATCTTTTCTATGCGTGTTCACAGCCTCATTTTTGAGCAGCTGTACCAGTTCTAATGGACCGGATGTCATTGACTCTGGAAATGCCATTTATGATCCATATGAAGAATATAACCGTGCAGTAACATCATTTAACCTTGCTGTAGATCGCACTGTAGTTAACCCTGTGATTAAAGGATACCGGACCGTAACACCAGCTCCAGCGCGTACGGGGCTACAAAATGTCATGAAAAACTTACGTTCACCGATCAACCTGATTAACCAGCTTCTTCAAGGAGATATGGACGGTGTAGGTAACGTTCTGGTACGTGCTGTGGTAAACACTACAATTGGTGTAGGTGGTATTTTTGACGTTGCCGGCTATGAGGGTATTCCATATGAGTCTGAAGACTTTGGGCAAACGCTTGCTGTTTGGGGTGTAGGCAACGGGCCATACATTGTCGTTCCATTTTTTGGTGCTTCAACATTGCGTGATTATGGTGGTTTATTTGCTGATTCAATGATGGACCCTCTACGCTGGTACATACATAATGCGGATAAAAAAGGCCTCTACTATGCTAAAACAGGAACAAATTACCTTCTTTTAAGGGATTCTCTGTATGACACAATGACCGAGCTGGAACGTAGTTCTTTTGATTATTATGCGGCGATCAGAAGCACGTATTATCAATATAGAAAAGGCGCTATCCTTGATACGGAAAACCGTACAAGAAATGTAGGCTATGATACTTTACCCGACATCCCTAATTTCGATGATAACTATTAGAATCAGGGCCTATTAATTATAGTAATTTGATTTAGGATTAACCCCTGTTAATCCTAAAGAAATAATTTCAATCATTGTTATTTATAATAAAATTATTATAGAATACGGATGGTTTTGTTCTGTGTTATACGGCACAGACATATGTCTTTTTTTCTCAACTGACCTCTCTTTAATTAGGAGAAACACTTGATTAACAGTAAATCCCTGCTTTTATCTGCAAGCCTGTGCACCCTATTAATAACATTAAACTCTGTTGCCCCTCATCCGGCTAGCGCGGCAATGTTGTCCTCATTTGGTGATTGTCAACATACACAGCCTTTAGTGCAATATATCAACTATTCAGATTTATCTGAACAATCAAAAGATTTCATAAAAGATGTTGCCGAGCACGGCATTGGTCTCATAGAAAATAAAGACTTAAGCAAGGAAGAGCGTGAAAAAGAATTACGCAATATGCTTAAAAAAAACTTTGACATGAAAACCATTGGCCGTTTTGCTTTAGGACGCTACTGGAGAACGGCATCCCCTGCGCAAAAGAAAGAATATCTGAACTTGTTTGAGAATATGATCGTAAATGTTTATTCCCGGCGTTTCAGTGATTATAATGGCAAAAAGTTTGAGGTTATGGCTGCGCAAAAACAAGGAAACGAAGATATAATCGTATTAACTCAGATCCTTCCACAAAACGGCGCTCCCATTGCCGTAGGATGGCGCGTGCGCGAGAAGAACAATCAGATAATGATTGTTGATATCATGGTTGGAGATGTCAGTATGGCTGTCACACAACGCTCTGATTTTGCTTCTGTGATACAACGTGGCGGTGGGAAGATTGATGTATTGCTGGATCATTTGCGCAAGTAACTACATTCCGTGCATAAGTGCCGCAGTATCTGCATCCGCTGTTTTACTTTTAAAGCCTTGTGCTTTACTAATCAGGCTAACAATCTGGATGTTCGCGACCTGAGACGCACGGAAGATTCGGCCAGTCATTTGCCCTGCAGGATCACCCATATGTTCATGGAACGTGCTAGCCGTTACGCCCATCCAACGCATAATGCTATTAGGAATCGTATCGACCAACTTAAAGCATGATAATCCAAGCATATAAATCATGATGACATAGATTATGCTATAGAATATCTCATCAACCGGACCACGCATAAACGAAAACTGCTCCATATCAGTAAAACTCGAAAGAACCCCAGTATTCATATTATTAATTTCTGCCTCGATATCAAACCCGGATACATTCAAAACAACGACGTGATATGTATCATGCAATATATTAACAATGGATGCGAACATGGAAATACTAAACACATATCCAAGAATAATCATAATTGGCCGTAAGAAGATTTCAAGCAGTAAGAAATACCCATTTGAAGCCCACGGTCCGGGCAACCCTTCGCCATCGATTTTAAGGTGAGCCAGCGCCCATAACGGCATGGCAAGAACAGCCTCAAAAATACTTTTAATCCAGCCGCTAAAGCCAAAGAAGAAATAAATAAATGGTAAAACCGGTAAAACATAATAAAGAACAAATCCAATACCCATACCAATCATACCAAAACGGAAAACAAACGCACTCCCGACCTTGGCAAGCCCGCCACCTGGGAAGTCACCCAGAATTTCACCAACACCTTGGCCGACAACACCAATCCATAAATTACGCAAAGCCGCATCAACCATACTTTTGCCCAAACCACTGAGCAGTGCTAATGGATAAACTGATCGGTTTTCCAGAACATCAAAGACCCCTTGCGTTCCTAAAATCATATTGATTGTATCAATGATAACGTTCTTGCTCTTTCTGGTGAAAACTGTCTCTTGCACAGCCGAACCGTTCCAGAATTCAAACACACTATACAAAAGCGCAGCAATATATTGGTCTCCGGGACGGGCCAGATCTGCCATTTTACCATTAGCCAAACGAGGATTAAACCGCTGGGTGTACGAGGAATTATCGTCTTGTTCAACATGCTGTTTGGCAATCTCTTCCATGACCATGGGATATTTAAACGGACGAGGTGGATTTTGAATTGCTGCAACATATAGACCATTAAGCGCAGCCAGTTTATTGTACCATAACGGTGCTCCTGCCCAGCCACGCTCTTTAACAGTGTCGGGCATTACAAGCGTAGAAACATAATTCTTGTCATTATAAGCCGTTTCCAGATTATCATGGATACTCTTCCCCGAACTACCATTTGAAATAGAATTCCAGGTTGCATTTTGATCGACCATAAACTTCCTATTAATTGCATTCATAATTTCAATAGAAACCCTGGCATTTCTTGCCGTCAACCAGCTTGTCACATTTTCTCCCGGGTCCATGGCAAAATCAATTGTTTCAGTAATACCGTTAAAACTGAAACGCTCGACACCCGGCGTATAAAAAAGTGCAGTCCCTAATGGATCATCAACACAACTTGGATCATGCCCATATGGTGAGATCGCACTCAACATACAAAATGTTGTTTCATCAAACATATAATCATTGAATAAAAGATCATCAATATAACTCCAGTATAAGCCCTGAATGCCCACCTTTCCTACAGTCGGCGGTCCTATAACAAATGGATCAAGAGATGTTATTTCGAACTGGAGTTCTCCACAAACAGGCTTCACACTTCCCCATTCATCCTCATATATGCCCGGAGGATTATCAGGATCACCTTCCGTTCCCCCCGTCTTATTAAGATGCCCAAAACGAAGGACAACATCCTTATATCTTGAAAACTCTACAGCTTTAGCAAATTCTACTATCTCATCCTTATAATATGGTAAATAATCATCTTCCGTCCCGCCCATCTTGTTATAAGTCGTTGTCGTTCCATCAAGCAGCGTCACTGTACTTACGTTCGTTGTCGGAGGCCGGACGACATAAGGAATAACATTAATGCCATGGATAATTTTCTCAGCATACATACACATACGGACAACGTACAGATATTGCGCCAATGTTCCTAATTCTGGAATATTAGGCTTTGCCAACATACTTTGCCCTTTGCCAAAGAATGTATCAAAAGAATCACCAGCCTCACTAACGCCTCCTTCAATAAAAACCATCCATGCATTAGACGCAAAATTAGAACCAAACTTGGCAACCGAGAATGTAATAAGCTGAGCAACATTAATCCCGTTATTATTACCTGAAAATGTAATCGGAGCGAGCAAGGCAAAAAACACAATCCAGCGCGGAATAACCCATGCTCTGTTAAAACGTTGACCGAATGGTGTGCCGGTCGTAACAGTCTCACCAACAATTGCAACAATATAATAAAGCAATATGGCACCGGCTATATACCCGATCCCCAATGTATAAAACGCAAACATCTGATGTAGTGCTAGATGAAAAGACGCGGGATACGGGGATTCCTGAATAGGATTGCCGTCAATATCCGTACAAGTATCCCACGCCCCATCAGTAGCGCAAGACTCAAAGAAACCCGGATAGGGACTGACTTCGCCCGAATTCCGGGCAATCCCGAAAACAGAATCCAGAACGACAAAAGCGATATCCTGAGATGGGCCTGATGCTGTTTGTGAAAAGGCAATCCAGGCATTTGATGATCCTGTAGTAGTAGTTCCGCCGCCGAAAAATGAGGAAATAATGCTATCAAGGCCACTGCCAAAACTGCTGAGAAACGACGTAAATGCAAAAGCCGGAGCATAAAAGAAAACAGACGTACAAACCAATACAAGCTGCACGGCAAGTATTGTCAGCCCTATCAAGATGGTAAAATACAGGATAATCTGATCCAGATGTTTCCATGAAAAATTTAAATTTTTCCCTGCCGCAGCCACAACATGACGTATACCAAAACGCCCGGAATTTTGTCGGTTCAAATAGGAGTGTCCTGCCGGCAACAATCCCAAATTAAAATATACAACAGCCAAGATCCCTGCCAAAACTCCGAAACCAGAGCCAAACAAGTCCCTAATCCTCGGCCATATTCCAGGGAGCACTGAATATTGTATAAATTTTGTTGTTGTCACAGCCATCTATATTTTTACTCTAATTTAAAACCCTTACTCTAACTTAATGTTCTTTTACTAGGGATATCCCTTTGCCAAACATTATTATTTATTTACCTATTGCAGAACTTGAAAGACCTTGAAGGCCACCGCCTAATTTACCTAGAACTTGCTGAGAACCAATTGATGCTCTGGATGTCAAGCCTTGCGCAGGATCTTCACGCTGATCACCAAATGAAGATACAGCTTGGCCCATCCATCTCAAAATATTATTTGGAATTTGATCGATCAATTTAAAGCATGACATACCAATCATATACACAATAATTGTATAGATAACTGTAAAAAAGAACTGGTCAATTAATGAACGCATATACTCGCCGGAGAAACTTGCGTCCATAAGTTGTGATTTCATATCATATCCGCCGGCATTTTGAGCAATCAAATTGAATATACTATTCAATACATTAACCAGCGCTGCAAAAATTGAAATACTGGCCAACATGCCAAACACAATTAAAATCGGTCTCAAAAAGCCTTCAAAGATCAAGAAATATCCATTCATTGCGGCATTACCGGGCAGACCTTCTCCATCAATACGAATATGTGCAAGCGCCCATAACGGAGCCCCAATCATCGCTTCGAATAGCCCTTTGATCCATCCCCCTACAGCAAAGAAGAAATAGATAAACG
>JAGLKS010000267.1 GCA_023140905.1 Alphaproteobacteria bacterium
GGCACTTCCTGTTGGAATAATTTAGCCATAAATTCAGGATGAGAGCGTGAGAGGAATATTTGCGGGCCACGTGGCTCTTCGCGTACTTCATAGATAACTGCACGCACACGGTCATTCACGTTAATAGGCTCGCGCGGAATAGTTTCATCACGGCGGATTATGCCCTCAGCACGACCTTGAATATCAACGGTTATATTGCCGTATTCAACACGCTTAACTATACCGTTAATGATCTCACCAACTTTATCTTTATATTCTTCATATTGACGTGCGCGTTCAGCTTCACGGACTTTTTGCATTATAACCTGTTTGGCTGTTTGTGCAGCTATACGTCCGAAATCAAGAGGAGGGAGGTCGTCGATAAGGAAGTCTCCTGGCTGAGCATCAGGCTTAATTCTTTTTGCCTGATCAAGCTTTAACTGTATGATCTCGTTTTCTATCTCGGCATCATTTTCCATCACTTCACGATAACGCTTAAGCTCTATAACTCCGCTTTTACGGTCAATTTCTGCGCGTATATCTTGCTCATGGCCATATTTGGAGCGACCAGCCTTTTGAATGGCTTCCTCCATAGCTTCAAGTATAATATCACGATCAATATTTTTTTCGCGGGCAACCATGTCAGCTACTTGTAACAGTTCCATTTCTTTAATCTCCTAAAAATTCGCTGTATTTTTTATTAGTTTATCAGTTAAAATCAATTTTGCTTGCGCCAACGAAGTGTATGGGATTTCTACATCACCTGTGTCGGTTGTTACAAGTATATTATTATCTTTTATGCCATTTATAATGCCACGAAAGCGCTTTTGTCCGTTTTCATTGGGCGTTAGAGCCTCTAATTTTGCTTCAAAACCTTTGTAATCTTCAAAGTCTTTTTCTTTTATCAGCATGCGGTCAATTCCCGGGGAGCTTACTTCCAAACGATATGCTCCATTTATAGGGTCTTCTACGTCCATAACTGCGGAGATGGCACGGCTTATTTTGGCTGCATCATCAATTATTAAATTCTTAGTAGCGAGGTCTTCAGCCATTATTTGCACAAGGGAATTGCTATCTTCACCGGATATTTTAATGCGATGAAAAGCGAATCCTAAATCTTCTATGACAGGCTGCACTATATTTGCAATTTTTTCCTCTAGCGGTGTGTATCGCATTTGTTTAATTTTTCGCTCTAGTGAACGCCTCGCAGTCGTTTTGTTAAATCCAACAAAAAAGGCGGGTCTCTTTATGAGCCCACCGTCTTTTTAAGATCGGATATTTACGGGATTTATACGCCTGTTTTATAGTAAAGGCAAGAGATTAATTATTTTCTCTCAAAAAACAGGTAGGCCATTTTTTTTGCGCCTTTGGCTCCCTTTATTTCATAGCGGGTGGTAATCCAGTCATCGGGTGGAGTTTGCCAATCTGATTTGTTGTTGGAGCTCCATTCAAAAGCAGGGTGATTTGAGGCGTGCGTTACCATCCAATTTGCTAAGCATTCTACATCTGTGCTCATTATAAGTGGTGCGCCTTTTTTTAATATCTTGGCGAATATATCAAGGTTTTTTTGATTAATAAGGCGGCGTTTATGGTGGCGTTTTTTATGCCATGGATCAGGGTTAAGTAAGTATATTCCGTCCAGACTATTGGCCTTAAGTGATTTGGCGATAATCATGCCATCATCCATAAGCACTCTTATATTATCAAGATTATCGTCTTTAATATCTAGAGTAAGGGCGGACATGCCGTTTATGAATGCTTCTGCGCCAATATAGGCTGTGTCTGGATTTTGGCGCATTAGGGCGCTTAAATGTTCACCATGGCCAAAGCCTATTTCCAGCCAGTGTTGGGAATATTCTTGCTCAAATAATTCTGATGGATTGGTGGAGCTATCAAGATTTA
>JAGLKS010000268.1 GCA_023140905.1 Alphaproteobacteria bacterium
GAATCATGGGTTAGCACATGAATAACACGTTGTTTCATGAGTGCTGCCAAACGAATCGCTGGACGTGAATAATCTGCGAATTGGAGAAAAGTTCCTGCATATGGAACAAAGCCGCCATGTAAAGCCATGCCGTTCATAATAGCACCCATACTATGTTCTCGCACACCGTAATTGATATAATTTCCGCTGTAATCTTGCGAATCGATAACTGTTGAGCTTGATGTCCCAGTGTTATTAGATCCTGTTAAATCAGCAGACCCTCCGACCAGAGCATTCAGTGTAGGTACAAGTTTCTCCAGACATTCCCCGGAAGTTTTGCGTGTAGCTAATTTTGGTTTTTCTGCAGCAAATTCAGCTTTCAACTCCTTGATAGCAGGGGCTATGATTTCACTATAATCACCGTTTAATTGTGTATCAAAAGCTTGTTTCTCGGCAGAATTATTATAACGCGCTTGCCAAGATAAAAGCTCATCTTTGCTTTGTTGTCCAGCTTTACGCCATAAAGAAAGCACCTCATCGGGTACTTCAAATGGTGGATACGGCCATTTTAATTTTTTGCGCGCCCCTTTGATCTCATCTTCTCCAAGAGGTGCTCCGTGGCATGAGGACGTTCCTTCTTTTGTAGGTGCGCCAAAGCCAATTTTTGTCTTACAACAAATCAAGCTTGGTGTGTCAGTCTTCTGTGCTTGAGCAATAGCATTGTGTATTTGCTCATAATCATGACCGTCAATACTTTGAACATCCCAGCCATAAGCTTCAAAGCGGGCAGGGGTGTTGTCAATAAAGGTCAAATCTGTTTTTCCATCAATGCAAATGCCGTTATCATCATATAAAACAATCAATCTGGATAATTTCTGGTGACCGGCTAAAGAACAAGCTTCATGGCTTATTCCTTCCATTAAATCACCGTCGCCACACATAGTATATGTGTAGTGGGAAACAAGATCTTCACTGTAGCGGGCATTTAAAATACGCTCAGCTAAAGCCATTCCTACCGCTGTAGAAAGTCCTTGTCCTAGTGGACCTGTTGTCATTTCTATTCCTGCATCATGCTCGACCTCAGGATGACCTGCTGTGATAGCTCCTAATTGGCGGAAACTCTTGATTTCTTCTAATGTAATCTTTTCATAACCTGTTAAGTAGTTCAGTGAATAAAGGAGCATGGAACCATGACCGCCGGAAAGAACAAAACGGTCCCGATCAGGCCATACGGGATATTGAGGATTATACTTTAAGAATGATGTGTATAGCACTGTCGCAACGTCAGCCATTCCCATAGGCATTCCCGGATGCCCGGAATTTGCTTTTTGCACAGCATCCATTGATAAAGCACGTATAGCACTGGACATTATCTTTAATTGTTCTTGAGAGAAAGGAGATTGCACTGATATATTCAGCGCAGCAGCAGTAGCATTCGTCATAAGCACAACCTTATTTACAATACAAATATGAAAACTTGTAAAATACCATGCAATGTGTTGTCAGGAAAATCAAGCAGAACTCACCTTTCTTTATTAAATTTTCTTTCTCATAACTTTTTTAGACTTGTTGCCTTATAGATAAAAATTCCTACAAGGATTTTTGTAGAATTATACACGGAAAAAGAATTCAAAATGCTGTGGTTTAAATTGCAAAAAACTGGCTTTATCCTTGACCCGAATAGGTGTTAGCGCATAATAAAACAACATCGATATTATGCGAGTAGCGCTTTTATATAGTGTGACAAAATCTCGTAACGCTCTTTAAAGACATATCGGTAATTCTTTGAATTATAACAATTATTTAATATAAAATATAAGTAACTCTGTTAGGATTTTGTTTACAATGTCATCAATACGTAGCGCCTTGGAAAGACTTGATAATGTGGTTGGGAAGCTTGATGCTTCTGTCTCTGATGTAGAATATGCGATGCAGGACTGTGTACCTGTTAGCGAAATGACCCGTCAGATCGATAGTGCACGCCGGGAAGGATATTTTCACGATTCTGATGGAAATGTTATAGGTGTTGATTTTGTTACGCATCGTTTAGATAAAGCAATTGAAACCGTAGAAAACTTATTGAGTAAATAACACACAAAATAGGAAATAATGTAATGGCTGAGATCACATTAAAAATTAATCACCGCGGTTATGGCATGTGTTGTGATGAAGGACAGGAAGAACGTCTAACCGAGCTTGCTGTCTATGTTGATTCTCGCTTGCGTGATATTGCAGCATCTGGGGCTGCAACAAATGAATCGCATCTATTGGTTTTGACATCGTTAGTCTTGGCTGATGAAGTCTATGATATGCGTAGTGAAATTGGTTCTTTGAAAGAACGTGTGCAAAAATTGCAACAAGACCGAAATGATTCTGTCTCTGGAACTGAAACAGAAGAAGAGGCTATGGTTGTAGAGGCTATAGATTATCTTGCTCATAAAATTGAGCGCATTTCTAATCGGTTACAAATTTCCGAACAAAGCGATCAAAACGAAGTCGCTGCATAATTTTTCTTAATTATACATAAGTAATCGCGCTAGACAAACAAACTGTTCATTGTTGCTATGTCTTGTAAATTTCATTGTCTTTATCTGGAAAACAACGAAAACCTTTGCTCCTGAGGAAGGATAAATGATACTATGACTCAGTGCTGCGAAGTGCGTGATGCGGTTTTGATCTCGGTGGTCGATGCTTTCGCATAGGGAGCTGTCCCTGTCCTTATCCAATCGGTTCGCCCGGGGGGTTTGGATATTAACGGCACCCACCTG
>JAGLKS010000269.1 GCA_023140905.1 Alphaproteobacteria bacterium
GAACAGATGTACCGGAATGAGCGCGGTATGTAACATCTGAAAGCAGGCCGTGTACGGCATGTCCCATTTCATGGAAAAGTGTTGTGACATCACCGTGGATAAGAAGTGATGGTTTCGAATCTGTAGGTTTGGTAAAGTTGCACACAATAGCTACAACAGGGCGTTCAATATGTCCTCGGAATAGCCCTTGATTACGATAAGTTGTCATCCATGCACCTTTGTTTTTACCGGTGCGTGGGTGAAAGTCACCGTATAACGTGCCGATAAAGCTATTGTTTTTCGTGTCATAGACTTCGAAAACTTTTACATCTTTATGCCAAACAGGGTAACTGCCATCAGTTACGGGTTTGAATGTCAGATTAAAAAGCTTGCTGAAATGGTTGAAACAGCCCTCCAGAACTTTATCAAGTTGAAGGTAAGGGCGGAAATCTTCCGATGTAAAATCAAACAGCTTTTGTTTTAGCTTTTCTGCATAATATCCAATGTCCCAAGGCTTGAGGTCATCTAAACCATGTTCATCTTTTGCATATGCTTTAAGCGTGTCTAAATCTTTTTGAGCAGCGGGCTTATATACGCGTTTTAGCTTGTCGAGAAATGTCCCCACAGTTTGAGGAGTTTTGGCCATGCGCTCTTCAAGAACGTAATGGGCATGTGTCTCAAAGCCTAGTAATTCTGCGTTTTCTTTACGAAGAGAAACGATGCGTTTTATATTTTCTGAATTATCATATTCACCATTCCATGCACGTGATGAAAACGCACGCCAGATTTTCTCACGAAGTCTCCGGTTATCTGCATATTGCAAAAAAGGGCCAAAGCTGGGGTAGTCCAGCGTAAAAAGCCATTTGCCGTCATAGCCTTTTTCTTTTGCAGCGTGAGCGGCAGATTCTTTTGCACTATCGGGTAGACCGGAAAGATCATTTTTATCTTCTATGACCAGTTCAAATTCTTCTGCTGCTTTTACAGTGTTTTGCATGAAAGCTGGAGAAAGGATCGAAAGTTCTTGGGAAACTTCTCTCAGGCGAGTCTTTTTGTTTTCTTCCAGTAAAGCACCATTACGGACAAATCCACGATATGTATCATCTAATAAAGTGTATTCTTCGACATCTAAGTTCAGTCCTTCACGTTGATCGTAAACCGCCTTAATGCGGGCAAAAAGAACTTCATCAAGTGTAACGTCATTGGAAAAAGCAGCGTTTATCGGGCCAATCTGTGTAGCGAGTTCGTGGAGATCGTCACCTCCCATTGCATAGAGTTGGCTATAGAAAACAGAAGCGGCCTGATCTAAATCCTCTGATGCTGTTTCCAGAGCAATAATTGTGTTTTCAAATGTAGGAGCGTCAGGATTGTTCTTGATTGAGTCAATATTAATGCGGGCGCGTTTTATGCCTTTTTCAATCGCAGGCAAATAGTGTCCGGTTTTTATTTTATCAAATGGTGGTGCTTGATTAGCAATGGATGATTTTTCAAGAAGGGGATTGTTGCTCATGATTTTCCTGTACCTATATAAAACTTCTGTCTATATAAAGGTAAAATGATAGATGTGCCAAGATCTAAACAATTTAATGATGTTTATTTTTCCCCGCAAGATGGATTAGCGGAAACACGTCATGTGTTTTTAGCCGGAAATGAATTACCTGAATTTTGGAGAGGGTCTGAGAACTTTACTATTTGTGAAACGGGATTTGGAACGGGGCTGAATTTTCTAGCGGCGTTGAAATTGTGGAAGGAAGAACCACAGTATGAACGCCCTAAAGAGCTGCATTTTATTTCTTTTGAAAAATATCCGTTATCAGGCGCGGAGATTAAACAATATTTATCTCATTGGCAGGAATTAGAAGAAGAGCTTGAGGAGTTGCTTGCAGTTTATCCTGATGCGTTAGATCACGGGCAGTGTTATGTTTTGGATGTTATAGACGGTGTTCGGCTTAGTTTGATTATTGGTGACGTGAATGAGGAAATGCCGAAACTGGAGGATGGTTCTTTGGTGGATTGCTGGTTTTTGGATGGATTTAAACCATCAAGCAATCCTGATATGTGGAGTGAAACCGTTTTTTCTAATATGGCTCGGTTGAGCGTTGCGGGGGCACATTTTGCGACATTTACAGTGGCTGGATTTGTTCGCCGTGGATTAGGAGAACAAGGTTTTGAGGTGCGTAAAGTCTCTGGTTTTGGCCGCAAGCGGGAAATGAGTGTTGGTACGTATAACAATATGTGAGATTTAAAATATGACAAAACGAGTTAATATTATTGGTGGAGGCATTGCCGGTTGTGCTCTGGCTTATATGATTAAGCAAGAGGGCGGGGAACCTGTAATTTATGAAGCCGCATCATCTTTATATGGGAAAGGACAAGAACCTGAGCATGATTGCAGTACCTATAATCCACGTTATTCAGCGCAATGGGACGAGAATGCCCAATATTTCTCTATGGGGTATTTTGAGGCCTTGCGCTTGTTTGAAGAATTTGGAGGAGACGGATTTAACTGGAATCAATGTGGAACGTTGCAGCTTATAGCCAATGAAAGAAAAGCGCGTCGTTATCCTAAAACAGTGGCAAGTTGGGGTGCTCATGGTTGGTCTGAAGAGGATATGCGTTTTGTTAGCGCAAAAGAAGCTTCGGATATTGCCGGATTGGATGTCGAGACGGATTGCATGTATTTGGGACGGGCTGGTGTTATTTCTCCGTGGCGACTTTGTTCCAAGCTAATCAATGGGGTGGAGGTAAAGCTTAATCAATGGGTTGAAGACGTTTCTGCTTTGGAAGGGGATGCTACTGTTCTAGCGTGTGGCACTAAAGTTACGTCGTTTAAGGAGGCTGCGCATTTGCCAATTAGTGGCGTACGCGGGCAAGTGACATTTATACGGGAAACGGATGTTTCTTCTAAAGTTAAAACAACGATTAATTATGGAGGGCATATCTCTCCGGCACTTGATGGTGTGCATTATATCGGAGCTACGTTTCAGCCTTGGCTAAAGCACACGGATATTTTACCTGAAGATGATGTACATAATATCCGTAATATGTGCGAACGCTTTCCTGCTTTGGCCGATAAGTATGAGCTTGTTTGTAGTCGAGCAGGGGTGCGTACTGCTGCTAAAGACCACTTTCCTATCATTGGCCAATTATCTGACCGAGTCTATATTTCCACTGCTCACGGGTCGCATGGAGTTATTAGTGCGCTTTCATCGGCCATGATTTTGGCCAAAAGTATTGTTAGAAATGAGGACGTTATATCGAAGGATGTATTAAAGATAATGTCTCCTGAGCGGTTTTAAAAGTCGTGAATTCTTTGTTTATTCTTATTTTAACAGCGGTAGAATCCATGCTAGTCTTTACCTGGTATGAATTATTTCTTTGTGGAAAAAAATAGAAGAAGGGCAAAATAAATATGGGTTATCATATGAGAAGAATATGCTCACGGTTCTTATGTTATGGACGAGAGGAAAACGCTGCAACAGCTATTGAATATGGTATGCTCATTGCTTTAATTGCTATTGCGGTTATGGTAACGGTCTTGGCTATTGGTGGCAAACTAGAAGTTTTTCTGAATGAAATACATACTTATATTTCTTCAGTTTAGGAAGAAATTATGAAACAATGATGAAACTATTATATATTGACTTTCTTTGGAAATAGACGTTCTTTGAAAAATAATTAGAATTTTTAAAATTAGGGTATGGAATGTCTG
>JAGLKS010000027.1 GCA_023140905.1 Alphaproteobacteria bacterium
TATCTGATATTTATAAAGATAAGAAGGATAAAGCGATAGAAATCTTTCAAGCTTATGTCTCAAAGAATAGCCATGTAATTAAACCAATATCCGGTGCAAAAGAAGCTTTGGCTTTTCTTAGACAAAAAGGTGTGACATTAGGCGTTGTCACTAATAAAAGAAGAACAGCAGTAGAAAAAGAGCATGTCTGCACAAGACTTAATGATTATCTACCCATCGTTGTTACCGCAGGAGAAGCTAAACAAGATAAACCGTCTGCTGAACCTCTCTTACTGGCTATTGAAAAGTCAGGGTTAGATATAGAAAAAGATGAGATATGGTACGTCGGAGACACAGGTATTGATCTTCAATGCGCACGAAATACGCAGTGCAAAAGCGTTTTTATAAAAGGGCATATAGATACAAAAAAACTGCTTACAGAATATACTCCTTACATAAGTTTCGACAATTATGCGCTTTTTAGAGAGTTTTTAGTTGCAATCTAGTGGGTTTGCTTTAAAAATTGTGAGTATTGAGTATATTATTACGACTTTACGATGAATGGTTTTATACGTTTGTAAAAATACCAAGACAAGCAATTTATAAAAATAATTGGGAAACTAAAATGTCCGATAAAATACAAAACGTCCAAGACGTTTTTCTTAATAAGATCCGCAAAGAAAAAGTTTCCGTAACCGTTTTTTTGGTTAACGGAGTCAAGTTACAGGGAATTGTAACCTGGTTTGATAATTTTTGCCTGTTACTTCGCCGAGATTCACATGTGCAATTAATTTACAAACATGCAATCTCTACAATTATGCCGGGCGGCCCGTTGAATCTGAATGATGATGATGAATCAGATTCTTCCGAGTAAGGCATAAATTAAAGTATCGGGCTCAAGAAGGAAGAGCCAATATCTTGAAAAATAATAAAAAAATGTATGTAAGCACTCAATATAAAGAACGAGACACAGCTTATCTCGTTCAGCCCATTGGCAAAGCCGCCTCCTTACAACGTAGTCTTGAAAATATTATTGAAGAAATTGAAGGCTTGGCACAGGCGATTGATCTAAACGTTCTGAAAACCGAGATAGTAAACTGCCCAAAGATCCATGCTGGAGGTTATTTTGGCAAAGGAACACGCGAAAAGATCGCTCAAGATATAACTCTATTAGAACCATGCGTCGTTATCGTTAATGCAACTCTTTCTCCTGTTCAGCAACGTAATCTGGAAAAACAATGGAATGCTAAAATTATCGATAGGACAGGTTTAATCCTCGAAATTTTTGGAGAACGTGCCCAAACAAAAGAAGGCCGCTTACAAGTTGATTTAGCTGCTCTGGAATATCAAAGATCGCGGCTGGTCCGTTCATGGACACACCTTGAGCGCCAACGTGGCGGCGCCGGCTTTATGGGTGGACCGGGAGAGCGCCAAATTGAGATTGATCGACGTCTAATTTCCCAGCGCATTACACGCCTTAAAAAAGAACTTTCTAATGTACGACGAACCAGAGACCTTGGACGTCAGAGCAGGGCGCGCGTACCTTTCCCGATCATCTCGCTTGTAGGTTATACAAATGCAGGAAAATCTACGCTTTTCAATAGCATTACTAATGCCAATGTATTTTCTGAAGATTTGCTCTTTGCCACATTAGATCCAACGATGCGCAAAATTCATCTCACAGGAAAGCAGGAAGCTATACTGTCCGATACTGTCGGATTTATTTCCGACTTGCCGACACATCTAATTGAAGCCTTTCGCGCAACGTTAGAACACATTTCTTATGCTGATGTTATTGTCCATGTTATTGATGCTGCGCGCGAAGACTACGCAGCACAGCGAGAAGATGTCATTCACATACTTAATGATCTGGGCATTAAATACGAACAAGATGCTCGCATTATTGAAGTTTATAATAAGTGTGACCTTTTAGATGAAAATCAGTTACTGGATTTCAAACGTTTGTGTAAAACATCATCTATACCATGTTGCTTAACCTCTGCTTATCATAATAAAGGTATTGAGGATTTGTTAGATAAAGTATCCTCAGTTACTGCGCGGCACAGCATACAACAATCATATGAAATTGATATTAAAGATGGTAAAGCTCTCGCATGGCTTTACGCTCATGGTAACGTAGTTGCGCGTAAAGATACGGAAAACAGTATCATTATGACTGTATAT
>JAGLKS010000270.1 GCA_023140905.1 Alphaproteobacteria bacterium
AGCCCCATTTTAAGCGTACCGCCGATCCAGATAGTTTCTGTATTATCATTGATTGTGACAAAGGTTGCACCATCAAAATTTTGCGGTATCGGGATGTCGCTTACAGATGAATCAGTATACACCAAATTTGTTAATGATAGGCTGGGGTCAGAAAAATCTGAAAGAACAGATGCTTTGATTTGCAAAGAACCTGTAATAGGAGAATGAATAAGAACTTCTCCAGCATGTTTGGGAGCTATAGTATTACGAATGATTGTTCCGGGGTTTGAAACTCCGTTTGGAGAGGGGACTTCCGGTGCTCCTGATTTCCCTGCTTTTAGTGCAATTGAGGGTGTGTCTTCACCGGCGATATTAACAACCCATGTACCAAAATCGATATCGTTCACAGCAACTGATGTTAGGGCGGGGGCTGTTGCGAAATGTGCGCCAATACGTGTAGTTGTTTGAGACATGACGCCTTTTGCTGTAAATGCTATGCATAACAGCAAAATATAAAAAAGTTTATATCCAAAGCGCGAACACATCTTAGTAACCCAACACACAAATAATGCTTTTGCGTAAATGCAAAAAACAAACTAAGACCTGTCACAGTATTTATTTTTGTTTAAATTCTCCCCAACACTTCATTATATCATGATATGCTAAACAACTACCCGTGGTTTCATTTCGAATTTTATGTAATTTTATATCGTACAAATATAGTTTTTTTGTAAGAATGACGGAAATGCAGAACCAAGACTAGATACGGGAGCAATGCGTTGCAGCATTTTTAGGGAAAATACATGAAATTTGTTTTTGAGAAAAAATGAATTATTCTGCGGGATAGAGGGTTTTTTGTGCAATACTCTTATAAAAGCTATTTAGATAAGCCTTTAATAAAAGTATCTATCAAATAATCAGCTATATCCAGTGTGTTATTTTGCTTGCTGACAAGGGCAATTTTCCCTGTTTCCTGAAGAAAACATAAACCATGAATAGAAGCCCAAAGAACCCTTGCCGCCATTTCTCTTTTTTTAGTTTGTTTGGGAGAAAAATAGGGGGATAGTAGTGTTTCAAGAGGGCTGAATAAGCGGTCTATCTTTTCACTGTACCAAGTAGTATCGATACGATCCTCTGTAATCTCCAAGTTAAAAAGCATAAGCCAGTATGGCCTGTATTCTTGTGCAAAATCCATATAATGTTTTGCCATGATTTTCATGTTTTGCAGGGGCTTTTTTTGGGGATCATTGCAAGTGGAATCGTTTAAAACATCGTAGAGTAGGTCAAGGGTTTTTGCATTGAGGGATAAGTATAAATCTTCCATGGAATTGAACAGATTATAAATTGTACCGGGAGCATAGCCTATATCTTGAGCAATGCGTCTGGCTGTTAATCCTTCTAAACCGTGTTTACTGACGATTTTCCATGATGAGTTTATAATCATGGTTTTTAATTCTTCGCGGGAATGATCGTTTCTGCGTGCCATTGAGGCTCCTCCATATTTCGATAATGACATTTTTCTGAACGTTGTTCAATATTTTATTGCATTATGTTTTGTGATATGAAATACTTGTAATTGAACGTTGTTCAGAATAGGTGAAACAAATGAAGAATGTTGTTTGGTTTTTATGTATAGTAGTTCCACTTAAGAATAGCACAGAATTGCGCCAATAAATTTTTTTGAGAACCAAGTATAATTTTTGAGGCATAGCCGTAGCTACGGTGATAAAATTATGCGTAGATAGTCAAGAAAATTCGTCAAGCAAAATGTACTATTCTTAAG
>JAGLKS010000271.1 GCA_023140905.1 Alphaproteobacteria bacterium
ATCTCGATTATGCGATGAGTGTGATTGTCAGTCGTGCTTTGCCGGATGTCCGTGATGGTTTGAAACCTGTCCACAGGCGCATTTTATATGCGATGCGTGTCGGAGGGTATACATCTGATAAGGCATACAAAAAATCAGCGCGGATAGTCGGGGATGTTATGGGTAAATATCACCCGCATGGTGATGCTGCTATTTATGATTCGCTTGCGCGTATGGCACAGCCATGGTCCTTGCGTGTGCCGTTAATTGACGGCCAGGGGAATTTTGGCTCCATGGATGGAGATCGTCCGGCTGCTATGCGTTACACAGAAGCGCGTCTGGAGAAAGCTGCTGAGGCTGTTTTGTTGGACATAGAAAAAGAAACCGTTGATTTTCAGCCAAACTATGATGAAAGCGAGCGCGAGCCGATTGTCCTTCCTTCACGCATTCCTAATTTGTTGGTAAATGGTGCCGGTGGGATTGCTGTTGGTATGGCCACGAATATCCCGCCTCATAATTTGGGTGAAGTAGTTGATGCGTGTTGTGCTATGGTTGAAAATCCGGAGATCACAACTGAAGAGATTATGCAGATTATTCATGGACCGGATTTTCCTACAGGTGGGCAGATTCTGGGACGTGCTGGTATAAACGCAGCTTATCATACTGGAAACGGGTCAGTTAAGATGCGTTCAAAGACTTCATATGAACAGATGGGGAAACGCGAGGCTATCATTGTTCATGAAATTCCTTATCAGGTTAATAAAGGAAAATTATTAGAGCGTTTAGGTGAAGTCGGGCGTGAAAAAATTGTTGAAGATATTCACGAAATCCGTGATGAGTCTGACCGTGACGGCGTTCGTATTGTTATTGAGCTTAAAGTCAACGCTAATAGTGATGTTGTCTTAAATCAGCTATTTAAATATACAGCGTTGCAAACCAATTTTTCTTGTAACATGGTAGCTTTGCATAATAGTAAGCCGCAAACGATGATTTTGCGTGATATGCTCAAAGCGTTTGTTGCGTTCCGTGAAGAAGTTATTACACGCCGTACGATCTATGATCTGGGTAAAGCGCGTGACCGTGCTCATGTTTCGGCAGGGTTAGCTGTGGCTGTGGCTAATATTGATGAAATTATTGTTTTGATCCGTAATGCTCCTAATCCGACAGTTGCACGTGAAGGTCTAATGGCACGCAGTTGGCCAGCTCATGATGTAGCTCCGATGATTGCTTTAATAGATGACCCTGAATATAAGATTGCTGAAGATGGCACGTATAAAATATCAGAGGTTCAGGCACGGGCCATTTTAGACTTGCGTCTTCACAAGCTTACTGGGCTTGAGCGCGAGAAAATTGGCAACGAACTTAGGGAAATAACAGATGTTATTGCCGAGTTACTTTTAATTTTGAGCAAGCGTTCCAAGCTATTAGAGGTTCTTGTCGAGGAACTAAATGAAGTTAAGGAGCGTTTTGATACGCCGCGGCGCACAGAATTAGTTGAAGCTGAATTTGAAGTCGATATTGAAGACCTTATACAGCGTGAAGATATGGTGGTTACTATCACTCATGCTGGTTATATTAAGCGCGTTCCTCTTAGCACCTATAGATCTCAGCGTCGAGGTGGTAAAGGGCGTTCCGGTATGTCGATGAAGGATGATGACTTTATCTCGGACTTGTTTGTGGCGAGCACCCATACTCCGATTTTATTCTTTACATCACGTGGTATTGTTCACCGGTTGAAGGTGTATCAATTGCCCTTAGCTACGCCTCAAAGCCGTGGTAAGGCGCTTGTAAATCTCTTGCCGCTGGAAAAAGACGAGAATGTTAGCGTTTACTTACGCATGCCTGAAGATGAAGCACTATGGAATGAACTGGATATTATGTTCGCGACAAGTCATGGCTCTGTGCGCAGGAACAAACTATCCGACTTCAAGAATATTCGTGCGAATGGCTTGATAGCTATGAAACTTGCCGATGATGAGAATTTGGTTTCTGTTAGTATCTGTAAAGAGGACGAGGATGTTCTATTGGCAACACGCAAAGGAAAAGCTATTCGTTTTGCTGTTACAAATATTCGTGTGTTTGCAGGCCGTACATCTACCGGAGTCCGCGGTATTAGGCTTAAGAAAAAAGACGATGAGGTTATCTCTATGTCTATTCTTAAGCGTATTGATATAAAACCTGAAGAACGTAATGTATATCTCAAAAGTGCCGGTCAGATGTTAGGGGACGGCGAAGATATAGAGGATATGGCTTCAGGCGAAGGTGAAATCAAGCTTTCTCCTGATCGTTTTCAGGAATTATTTGAAAAAGAACAATTTCTTCTTACAGTCACAAATAAAGGGTTTGGCAAGCGGACATCTGCTTATGAATACCGTGTGTCTGGACGCGGTGGTCAAGGGGTCGCAAATATGGCTTTAACCAAGAAAAATGGTGGAGAAGTTGTTGCTACTTTCCCAGTGACAGATAGTCACCAGATTATGCTTGTGACCGATGGTGGACAGCTTATCCGCACGCAAGTAAGTTCTGTGCGTATTACTGGACGGAGCGCTCAGGGCGTGACAATCTTCAAGGTCAATAAAGGGGAGAATGTTGTTTCTGTTGCCTGGTTGGTTGACGATGAGGGCGATGAAGGTGGTGGCTCTGTAGAAAATCAGACTGATTGCCCATGTGTAGGCGGAGATGATGGGGGCGAAACTCTTATATTTACTGATACAGAAGGCCATATTGTCTCTTCGGAACATACATATCCTGAGGGTGATGTAGTGGTAGATGATGAA
>JAGLKS010000272.1 GCA_023140905.1 Alphaproteobacteria bacterium
CGATGTAATATCATCATGCGTTGGACCGATTCCACCTGTTGTAAATAAATATGTAACCTTGTCTTTTAGCGCTCGCACAGTCGCTATGATATCTTCTTCAACGTCAGGAATGATACGAACATCTACCAGCGCAATTCCATGATCTACCATCTTATTTGCAATATAGTTGATATTTTTATCTTGTGTCCGGCCTGATAGGATTTCATTTCCAATCACAATCAGAGCTGCTGTATAGGATTTATCCATATTACTCTCCACAATTTATCTTCTTATATTATATATGCTTAATTGTGCGCCGGAAGGCAAAACTGCTTTCTTTACTTGCACCTCATAATATGTAACATGTCAGGTAATAGTCATAAACAAAAATAAGGAATAGTAATGACACCGGGCAATCTCTCTTTGGACAATATAACCTATAATGCTGACGGCATAGAAATCCATACTGAAAAAGATTTTGAAGGCATGCGCAAAGCCGGAAAACTTGCGGCTGAAATACTTGATATGATTACAGATCATATTATCCCCGGTGTTACAACAGAAGAACTAGACCGTTTATGCCATGAACACTGCGTTAAAGCAGGTGCTATTCCTGCCCCGCTAAATTATCAAGGCGCAGCCCCAACGCCTTTTCCAAAATCCATCTGCACCTCGATAAATCATGTAGTTTGTCACGGTATTCCAAATGAGAAGAAATTGCGCGAAGGCGATATCATGAATATCGATGTTACCGTTATTCTGGACGGCTGGCATGGTGATACCTCACGCATGTATCTTGTCGGGGATAAAATCCCTGTCAAAGCACGCCGCTTAATAGATCTAACATATGAAGCTACAATGGCCGGAATCGAAGCTGTGAAACCCGGTGTTACCCTTGGCGATATTGGCCATGTTATTCAAAGCGTGGCTGAAAAACAACGCTTCTCGGTTGTGCAGGATTTTTGCGGACACGGGCTAGGCCGTCAATTCCACTGTCCCCCATCTGTCTTGCATTACGGCAATCCGGGCGAAGGTGCTGTCCTTGAAACAGGAATGTTCTTTACAATCGAGCCTATGATTAATGCTGGTCATTATGCAACAAAAATTCTTAAATCCGACGGTTGGACGGCTGTAACGCGGGATCGTTCTCTATCTGCACAATTTGAACATTCTTTAGCTGTTACAGATGATGGATTTGAAATATTCACCCTTTCGCCCAAAGGATATACAAAACCACCTTATACATTATAGACGCACCAATGAGCACTGAGCCATCAAACATAATAAAGAAATCAAAACCGCATTATACTGGCCACCGTCAGCGTTTACGCGAACGGTTTTTAATCGGCGGAGCTGATGCTTTGCAAGATTATGAGCTTTTGGAATTGATTTTATTTATGGCTATTCCACGAAAAGATGTAAAGCCTTTAGCAAAAGATCTTCTGGAAACATCTGGCTCGCTTAGTGCTCTAATGAGCACACCCCATAGCGTTTTATCTCAAATGGATAATATGAGCGAAAACGCCGCAACAGCTATTAAAGCAATTAGCGCTATTGCTCAGCGTATGATGAAACAAGACCTCATGGAAAAACCGGTTCTCAATAACTGGACACGGTTAATGGATTACAGCCATATCAGCATGGACCACGAAACAAAAGAACATTTCCGCATTCTCTTCCTTAACAAGAAGAACATGCTCATAGCTGATGAAATACAAGCCTCCGGCACTGTAGATCATACACCGGCTTATCCACGTGAAATTATGAAGCGTGCCCTTGAGCTTGGTGCAACAGCCATGATACTAATGCATAATCACCCAAGCGGTGATCCTAAACCTTCTCAGGCAGACGTCGAAATGACAAAAATGATTGCCGATGCCGCGAGTACGTTCAACATTGCAATCCACGATCATATTGTTATGGCGCGTGGATCTCATTTTTCTTTTAAGCAAGAAGGACTAATATGACTGGATTATTCTTACACTTATCCAGAAATAAAATACAAAGCACTATACTGACCACTCTGACACTCTGTCTGAGCATGCTCTCCTTAAGTGCTTGCGTTACCCCTAATAATACATATAGCCGCCATGAATATGGCTATAACAAGCAACTCGAAGACATTCGCGAGAAAAACTTTTCTGTTTTGCGCACTGAAATGGTTATGCGCGGTATGAGCATGGATAACCCCATGTATATCCGTGCTTTTAAAAGCGAAATGAAACTAGAGCTTTGGGTGAAAAATTCATACCGCAATGAGTTTGAGCTTTTCAGAGCCTACGATGTTTGCAGTAAATCAGGTGCACTTGGCCCAAAAATAAAAGAGGGTGACTTGCAAACTCCTGAAGGGTTTTATGATGTTACACAGAGCCGCCTTAACCCTAATAGCAAATTCTTTCTATCTTTTAATATTGGTTATCCTAATCAATATGACTACGCTAATAAACGTACAGGCTCAGCCCTTATGATCCACGGCTCATGCGTTTCAAAAGGGTGTCTGGCTATGACCAATAAAAACATCGCCGAAATTTATCTCATCATAGAACAGAACTTTAAATACGGACATGAATCCATTCCGATACATATATTTCCATTCCAGATGACAGATAAAAACATGAAAATGCGCCGTTACTCGCAATGGTATAGCTTCTGGAATGAGTTGAAAAAAGGCTATGATTATTTTGAAAAACATCGTATTCCACCACACGTTAGCGTGAAGAATAAACGCTATATTATCGATACCACACCTAGACAATATGCAAACGTCTATAGCTATAATAAATAACGATGTTGAAAAGAACATGAGGAAAACAAGAA
>JAGLKS010000273.1 GCA_023140905.1 Alphaproteobacteria bacterium
CGCCTCGTGCCGTGCCGTGCGCCAGTTTATCGTGTTTCTTTAATTAAATCAAGTACTTAGCGATCATGTAAAAAATGCATCTTTTTACATCAAAAAAATTATGCAGTAGCCTCACAAAATTCCGATCAAAAACCAACACCAGCAATCAAAGCAATCAAAGCTACTGCGTGTCATTCAGAAAAAAGCTAAAAAAGAAAGTTGGTAATCAAAGCTATCAAAAACCGGCCATAGGCCGCAGATTTTTCTTTACAAAAAGGTTACTTTGTGTTAGTAAAGAAAATCAAGGGTTTATGAATATTTTTATGAGGAAAAGTTCTGTGGCTGAGAATGAGCTAAAAGACTTGATCGAAAGATTGAAAGTCAGATTTGAGGGGCAAAATGCTGAAAAAGCTAACGGCAAAACACAAGGAAGTGTTGCGAAGGCTGGTAGTCGGTCAAGATCCGAAGCTTATCGAGCAGGAATTGAATATAAGTGCGGCCACAGTTAATAGGCTGCAAAAAGACGACCCTCTTTTTATGAGTGAGCTTGCAGTGCTTGAACGAGCAGCAAATGATAGAATTACAGATTCTATCGAGCGGCTCTCTGTAATTGAAAAACTTGAAGAAGGGGCTCATGATGCGGCCGATCTTTGTCTTCGTGTCATTAGGGGCGAAGAAAAGGATGTGCCTGTCAAATTAAAATTGGACTCAGCTTGGGATGTGCTTGATAGGGCAGGTCATAAGCCCACAGAGAAGAAAGTCATCGGGGTTGTCAATGCGGCAGACATGATCATTGCAGCTTATAATGCAAAGCATAAAACAGAAGGTGACAAAGCTGCAATCGATATTTAAGATAATGCTTTGTATTTTATTACGCTAAAAAACGAACGATAGAAAAATGGATGAAACTTTAATATATACAGCTTTTCAGCACTATGAGAGTCATCCTGTTGCCTTCATTGAGGAAGTGATTGGTGTTCAACTTGATCAATGGCAAAAGGAGGCAATGGAAAATCTGCAAAAGTACCACTTTCTTGCAATTCGTTCCGGATCTGGCGTCGGAAAAACTTGTCTTCTTAGCCTCATAACGCTTTGGTTTCTCTCAACGAAGCCTTATTGTAAGATTCCCACAACTGCTCCAACTCAGCACCAACTTCATGACCTTCTTTGGTCAGAGCACCATAAATGGATCTCAAGATCTAAATTTTTACAAGACTTGTTGATGTGGACACAAACTCGTGTTGGTGTTCGTGGATATGAACCCACATGGTATGCTACAGCAAGGACAGCTCAAGTGTCGCCATCTGGAGAAGTTGCGGAAGGCTTACAGGGTTATCATGCAGAAGACAACCTGCTTTTTATTATTGATGAGGCTTCGGGTGTGCCAGATGCTATTTATCCAGCTGTTGAAGGATCATTAACGGGTCCAAATGCATATTGTATTCTTGCAGGAAATCCTACCCGAACCGATGGCTACTTTGCCGACATCTTTAGCAAGCCACAATTGGGCAAACTCTACAAAAAGATGCATGTTTCGTGCTATGACAGCCCCCGAGTTGAAGATAGATATATTAATATGATGAAAGAGCGGTATGGTGAAGAGCATCCGATCTTTCTGATTAAAGTTTTGGGGGAATTTGCATCAGGCAGCATTAACACGCTTATTCCAGTAGCATACATTGAGGCAATGCAGGCTAATTTGAAAGAAAAAAGTATGTCGCCGACAATGCCAACAAGAATTGGTTTAGATGTTGGTAGATCCAATGCGGCCAGCATTCTTACCGTTCGTCAAGGTTTTAATA
>JAGLKS010000274.1 GCA_023140905.1 Alphaproteobacteria bacterium
ATTTTCGTCCTTTCCTTTTAAATCTTTGCCCTGCCGCACAGATTTATAACATCTCGATCAGGCACAAAAAACCTTTGTTCTGGTGTAGAAAAACCGCACATAAATGTCAATGGGTTTTTTACGGATTTCCCTGCCCATATAGCCTTTTGATATGAAATTATGTGTAAAGTCTGGAGCGAGTGACCGGGATCGAACCGGCATATTCAGCTTGGAAGGCTGACGTTCTACCATTGAACTACACTCGCATATCACAGCGATACCGATATGACCTATCTAGTTTTGACGCAAAAATCAAGGGCTATCTCGCAATTTCACACGACTTTCGAATAAAATGATATTGTATATTTCAACTTAGTAAGGCATGAAAACAGATTTTATGTATTAAAGATACGATCTCCAGCATCACCCAATCCCGGTACAATATAAGCATTCTCATTCAAATTCTCATCCAGAGCAGCTAGATGGATTTCAATGTCAGGATATTGAGCGTGCAAAGCAGCAACCCCTTCAGGAGCACCGATAAGTCCGGCAAATTTTATTTTATCTATTCCCCATTCTGTAAGAGCTTCCGCCGCGGCCAATGCAGATCCCCCTGTAGCCAGCATCGGATCTATAATATAAGCAACAGCAACTTTCTGCGTTTCTTCCAGTTTATTATAATACGACACGGGCTGATGCGTTTTTTCATCGCGGTATATACCCAAATAAAGCGCCCGCGCTTCAGGCAGAAAATCCAGAAAAGGATCAACTAATCCAATACCGGCACGCAAAATAGGAACGACGCCAACCTTCTCACAAACAACCTGCTCTGATGTTTGCGTCAAAGGCGTATGGCATATTTTTTCTTTTGTGTTTAAATCATTTGTAATTTGCAAAGCTAACATATGTCCAAGACGTCTAACCTGACATCTAAAATTTTCCGAGTTTGAGTCTTTATCGCGCAACTGATCGAGATACGTTCCTACAAGAGGATGGTCTAATACAAAAACATTATCATTATCCGGCATAACAAAAAGCTCCTTATTCTTTCACATCTAGTTACATTATTCTTTCACATCTAGTTACATTAGATTTCCATATTTCATAACCATTTAAATTCTACACAAGAAAATTAATAAAAACATGCTATTTTATAGTATCCATCTTTTCTAATATCTTATACACTTCCGTATGCAGTTATCATGACTGTGTTAATAGCAACCTGAATTCAAATATTAATGGAGTGAATTATGAAAATTATTACACTAATCGCCGCCATTGCTGCAGGAGTATTTATTTGCTCTGGAGCTGTTATGGCCCAAGGTACCACGGAAGAAAAGCTTTCAGTAGAAACAGTTGAGGGCGCTAAAACCATTGTTACGGACAAGGCTTTTGACCTTTTTCAGAAGTCTGCAAATTTCCTAGATGTGCGTACTAAAGCTATGTACAATAAAACCCGTATACCCGGTTCTGTAAATCTTTTTTACAAGGATAAAGAAGTGTTTAACGAAGCGGCAGTTACTGCGGCTTTTACTGATAAGACAGTGCCTGTAATTGTATACTGCGGAGGGCTTTATTGTCCGTTAAGCGCACCAGCTGTAGAAGAGCTTATGGGCTGGGGATATGGCGAAGTATATTATTACCGCGAAGGTTTGCCTGCGTGGGAAAAAGACGGCTTGCCCATTGAATAAATTTAAAGTATAAAGGCCGCGCTTTGTTTGCTTAATGCTTATTAAGCGCAGTCTTTACTTTCTTTCTGAGTAAAATAATTTAATAAAGATTAGGAATGTCACGAATGTGGAATCGACTCAGTTTCGGGAAAAAGATTGCTGTGCCTATCGCGGCACTTTTTATTGTTCTTATTGTTTTATCAGCCGTTCACGGCCTAAATGCCATTGAAACCCGGTTTCACAATTATGCTGAACAACAAAAGAAAGCATCAGACAAATTTGTAACCATCGCTCTGGAGAAAAGTAAACTTTTACTGCAATCAGCCGTTAAAGACAAAATTGGCACCGGACGTATAATCATTGCAGCCCTCGAAACCAATCCACCCGACGAAAACATTTACATTCGCACTTTTAATGGTTTTTTTGAAAAGTATGATAGTCTCCTCTACCGGACTGCCTTTTGCAAAGAAGATGGTCGATTGATGGATGTTCAAACAACGGAAAGTCGTGCACGTCCAACAAACCGGTCATACTGCAAAAACCAGATATCAGAAAAAGAAATCTCTGAAGCATTAAAGGTACGTTCCGAACATAAGTCAATGCCTTATCTGCTCAGAGTTGATGATGAAATAGTGTTGTCCCGTTACATTCCTGTAACAAAATATGATATTAAAAAAAGAGGCAAAAGGCTAGTGTCCCTACTTCGCGTAGATATAGGGATGGATTTAATCAGTAAGGAACTGGGGCAATTAACCGGAGGAAAAACAGATGTTCATGCCGGAGAAACACCTACGGACTATAGCCTGAATATCGATGATAAGAGATTACGCCTTTATGTTGACCTGACAAATACTCAGCAAGAAACACTAGGATATATTACCGTAGATATGGATATCTCGGATGAATATGACGCACAATATAAGCGAGCAATTACAGATATTATAATACAGACAATTGTGATGCTGGTAGCCTGGATGATTATTTATTTCTTGTGCAAATATATTGCCCTTCGTCCAACACTTGCGCTAACCGCTGTGATGAATTGTTTGTCCCGCGGCGAACTTGATACTGAAGTTCTGGAATTAGACCGTGAAGACGAAATTGGCGAAATGGCCAAAGCTATTCAAATTTTTAAAGATAACGCCATCGAAAAGAAACAACTCGAAGAACAACAACAAGAAACAGAAAAACAGACCGAAATAGAAAAACGCCAAGCTATGCTTGATTTGGCTGATAGTTTTGATTCCCAAGTTGTTGGTTCAATAAACTCTTTAGCATCAGCGTCTACACAGCTTCAATCAACCGCTGAAAATATGCGCAGCATTGCCGATGAGACGACACAATCCAGCGCAACTGTCGCAGCCTCCTCTGAGGAAGCCAGCACAAACGTTGGTACTGTAGCCTCTGCCATGGAAGAAATGTCTGCGACTTCTGAAGAAATTTCCTTGCAGATTGTAACGGCTAAAACAAAATCCAACGATACAGCCGACAATGCTGAAAATGCAAATCAGACTGTTAGTAATCTAAATAAACTGGTTGGAAATATTGGCGAAGTCGTTGAGGCCATTCAGGATATTGCTGAACAAACAAACCTTTTAGCTCTTAATGCAACAATTGAAGCAGCAAGAGCCGGCGATGCAGGAAAAGGATTCGCCGTTGTTGCTGATGAAGTTAAGAAACTAGCGACAGAAACCGCTCATAAAACAGGCGAAATCAAAGATCGTATTGGCGCGATACAAGATGCAACACATAAT
This sequence comes from Alphaproteobacteria bacterium, assembly GCA_023140905.1. Classification (GTDB taxonomy): domain Bacteria; phylum Pseudomonadota; class Alphaproteobacteria; order Micavibrionales; family Micavibrionaceae; genus UBA1672. The sequence continues at coordinate 3,404 of JAGLKS010000274.1, forward strand.
TCCGTTCAGGCCATGGGAAGGATAATTAACAACATTTCAGAAATTGACGAGTCTGTCACTGGTGTTTCTGCTGCCGTTGAAGAACAGAACGCTACAACTTCTGAAATTGTACGTAGCTTGTCTGAAGCTTCACAAGGTGTACAACAAGTCTCTCAAATTATTGTTGAAGTTCAGGA
>JAGLKS010000275.1 GCA_023140905.1 Alphaproteobacteria bacterium
ACGAAAGTGAATTCGAATTCTCAGAAATAATCCAAGCATGTATCGAATTATATTCCTCTCGTTTAAAAGGCAGGAGCATAACTCTCGCAAATCATTGCGAAGATGTTCCCTATATAATCGGCGAAGAGATTTCTATTAAACAAGTGATCGGCAATATTTATTCGAACGCACTTGAATATACTCCTAGCGGCGGTCGTATCACGTTATTCACTAATTATGATATGGATGGAACGTTTCGTTTCTCTATAACAGACACTGGAATAGGGATGACTTCTGAAGAGGTCATAAAGGCACTCTCTCCGTTTGGTCAGCTTAATACAGAATTAGATCGTTCTTCATCAGGTGTAGGTCTTGGTTTATCTCTATCAAAGGCGGTCATGGATGCGCATAAAGGGCGTATAGAGATATTATCTGAAAAGTCTATCGGTACAACTGTGACAATTATTTTTCCTCCTGAGCGCATCATTCGTCAGGAAAAGGGCAATGTTGAGCAAGATGTGTTTCGACGTGGTGAAGACGCATAATTCTGGAGATTGGGGGAAAAAGAGCAAAATCAGAAAATCTCATCTAATTCATTTGGCGAGATATCTAAGACACGTTGTGCAATATTATAAGAAAACCCCATGCGAGCGAATATACCCAAAGATTTTTGTAAGTTTTGTGTTTCCCCTGTAAAATAGGGGCCAATCTTCTTCTTGCGTGCAAGGGTTATAGCGGCGAAAAAATCCGCATCTTCTCTGGTTTCGTGAGATTGGAAATCAAAAGAGTTAAGGGCTGTAATAATTATGTCAGGAGCAACTCCTTTGCTGCGCATTCTCATCTCTATGGCCTTATATGACAGACCTTTTCTTCGTAGCGATGACGCAAGAGCATTGGCATAAATCTCATCATTCAGTAAACCGCATGCTTCAAATTTATCAGCAAGGTCAGTGACCATCTTTATACAAGTATTATAATCCTGATCTTTATGAATTATGCACGAGCGTTTAACTTTACGCGCCATAACTTCTTTAAAATGAAATTTACTGGCAGAAAAACGCTCCAGATAATAAAGACCTGAATTATGCAAATATGTAGGTGTGATCTTTTTTGGTTTTTTATTATGCTTTATATTATGTGCAGTGTTATTTTTATTACCATAACACTGTTTTTCGGGGTTGTTCTTCATGCTATCTACTTTATGGTGTGCCATGTTTGCTAAAATATCCTAATTAATAAATTAAAGCTTGCAGAGAAGATGGCTATAAATCAACAATATTTTGAAAAAGATGATATTTTGCGTAAGATAGAATACACAAACAAAAAAACAGAGGAATAGGAAGGAGCGTTATCAAAAAATGAAACGTGCATTAATTATCTTGGGGACACTTGTTCTAGGAGCCTGTACATCTATTGGAACAAATGGTGATCCGTTGCCGCAAATAACTTTTAATCACATTAAGCCATATCCTCTCTATGTTGCTTCATATGAAATTATAGGGCTGTCGGAAGCTAATTCTCTTACTATACCGGATGGTTTTGTAAGCGACCCATCTCAGATTGTGTATGATTATCTGAATAGTCGGTTTGAGGCCGCGGGAAATCAAGGGAAATTTCTTGCACAGATCAGATCAGTTGATATTACTCATAATCAGGTTAGTTCGGATAGTTCTATAAATGCATTTGTTGGGCTTGATAAAAAAGATCATTATCGTGTAACTGTTGTTGTTAACTTAAGTACTCGTGGTGTACACGATGTAGATTGGCAAAGACAAAATTTAACGGTTTACCGCGATATTTATGTTTCCGAATATGTATCTATGGTTGACCGTGAAAAGCTGGAAATGCAGGCTATGGATCACATGATTGATGACCTTGATATTGCTTTGCGTAAAATATTGCGTGAGCAATTTGGAATATTATAGTAGTTCCTGACCCTAGATTTTTTTATTAATGTTTCCAGAAATCTGGAGAAAACATAACAAGGATGGTAAACATTTCTAACCGTCCTAAAAGCATACCTGCGCTTAATATCCATTTTGCGCTATCAGGAAGAGGCTGAAAATTTCCGGTAGTGCCGATAAGGTCACTAAGTCCGGGACCAACATTAGAAAGGGAGGACATTGCACCGGATGTAGCTGTCATAAGGTCAACACCGACATAAGCTAGTGCCAGAGTTAGAATTGCAAAGCCAAGACCATAAACGAAAAGGAAGCCCATAACAGAGGGAGGGACGTCTTTGGCTAAATTTCCCCCATTATAATGCGGCAGAAATAATCCATTCGGATATAAAAGGCCTCTGATTTGGACTTTTGTAATGCTATATAAGACTTGTAGGCGAAAGATTTTTACACCGGAAGATGTTGATCCGGCACATCCTCCAACAGCCATAAGAAAGAAAAAGAGTATAACGGCGAAGCTTCCCCAGTGATGGATTTCTCCATGGCCGTATCCGGTTCCTGTCATAATAGAAACGACATTAAATAAAGACGTAACGCTTAATTCCAGTAAAGGAAGGTGTTGCGTATAAGCTAAATAAGCGCCTAAAGATATTGCTGCGACAGCAATAATAGATAGATAACAGCGCAATTGAGAATCCATAAAAAACAATTTTGGCGAATCTTTGACAGCTTTGACATAAAGAACAAAAGGAACACCTCCCAATATCATAAAGATAATGGCAATAATAGAAGGACCTATATGTGTAAAATGGTCAAAACTGGAATTGAAGGTTGAGAAACCACCCGTAGAAATAGTAGTCATGGCATGAGCTATAGCGTCAAAACTGCTTAATCCGGTAGCGATATATCCAATAGCGCAAAGCATTGTTAGAAAAACATAAATAAGAATGATAGATGTGGCTAATTGTTTGGAACGGGGAACGGCTACGGCCTTTTTATCTTCGGCTAACTCGGCCTTAAAAACCTGCATTCCTCCAATTTTTAGAAAAGGGAGAATAGACATAGCCATAATGATAATACCGATTCCTCCCAGCCATTGGAGTATAGCGCGCCATAATAATATCCCTGCCGGTGTGTGATCCAAATCAATAATGATCGTAGATCCAGTCGTTGTAATACCTGACATGGCTTCAAAGAATGAATCTGTAAAGGACAAATTTAGAGAGGATAGCCAAAAAGGAAGAGCACCAAAGCAGGGCAATACAACCCAAGTTATATTTGTTAGAATAAAAGCATCTCGTGCAGAAAGATTGAATTTCAATCCGTGATTGCTAAGAATTAGTGCGCTACCAAAGAAAGCTGTCACTATCATGCACACAAAGAAGACTATCCAATCACTATATCCGAAATATATATCAGTCAGCATCGGAAATATCATGCTTAAAGATAAAACAGAAAGCAAAATTCCTTGTATATAGAAAATAGGGCGGAGATTCATGCGATGCTCGTTTTTGTTTGGCTTTGCTACTTTATAGTAGTTTCACTTAAGAATAATAGGATGTTTTTGCTTTTGACTAAAGGTCGTAATTTTATAAGATTTATAAGGCACATAAAAAAAGAAGCGCTGTATAAGGCGCTTCTTTGTATCTCTTGTGATTCTTTCTTAACTTATTATTATCGGAAAGAAATATTTACACGGCGGTTAGCAGGCTCACGAACATTGTCCGATGTTTCAACAAGCAACTCTTCTTCACCGCTACTTTCAACAACCATCAAGTCTTCACTAACACCGCGCTCAATCAAAGCATCACGAATAGCTGTCGAACGTTTAAAGGCAAGGCGTTGGTTATATTTTTTGC
>JAGLKS010000276.1 GCA_023140905.1 Alphaproteobacteria bacterium
TATCAGACACACCAAGATTGGCAATCAATGCTTTTGCTATAACTTCTGCTAAGATATCAGACTCAATCGGACGAACAAGATAATCACTAACCCCCATCTCGATTAACTTACGATACAAATAGACATCATTAACCGGACCAATAACAATCGCGGATGTCCCTTCATCACAACAAGAAGACAATTCCCCTAATTTACTTAGGAAATTATCATCAATATCTTCAGTCTGGATAATCAATAAATCAGGTGATGTTTGCTCTTTATACGCGTCAATGGCAACAGAGACATCCCCTTCTTGTGCCACGACATCCACGCGAGCAAAACGCCAATCATCTTGCATTTTGCCCCCAGAGCCTAATGTGTCTTTGTCATCAGAAAAAATAGACACGCGTGCAACTGGTAATAAGATATCGGTCTCTTGATATTCTGCCTCGCTCATTTTGCAACCTGTTATATGCCGATACGGCTCATGGAATAATATTTAGATTTAATAGACTTAATATAAACTTAGTATAATGAATTTATAATTTCCATGTCCACACTAGCACCTAACCTCTTAACATTCCCCTAACAAAACACCTTGTTAATCACTGTTAATCACCAGATGCATTTTCTCCACCCAAAACAGGATTTTGAGCACCAGAACGATATACATCTACGATATTTGCTGCCGAACGACCTTCGGAAGTTACATTAGACTCCCCTTGTCCAAGCAAATCCGCCGGATGAGCCACTTGACGCGCTATTAATGTATCAATGGAACATCCTAACTTATAATCCGGATCATTTTCCAGCGGGCGGCCTTCCAATCCCGGCATCATGCCGTCACATCCAGCTGGTGCCTGAGCATAAAGAGAATCATAAGAGACAAGCAAACGTGGTTCTTCGTCTTGTGATGCTATCGGCATAATACCGACCTCAACATTTGTCACGCCGTATTTTTCACGTAAGGCAACAGCAATATCAGCCGCTTCATTCGTTGCATTCATCGCTGTATTATCTTTGGAATGAGGATCATAAGTGATAAGCAGGTCCATTGTTGAAGAACCATGCCTTCTATAATGACGGGCCAGAGCCTCAATATATCCATCATCAACATCCGCCACTGGAACATCTTGCAGGAACGCCTCTTCTTTTACCTGAATAGGCGTATCATTCACTGTCGGAGGCTCGTACATATTCATACAGCCAGTCAATCCGACTGACAACACAGCCAGCCCGGCCTTTATACATGTTCTGAAAGAACGCTTTGACTGCTGCGGTGCTCTACAACTCTCCTGAGTATAATCACATTTCACAGATTTATCGTTTATTGAACGGATCATGATATAGCTGTTTCACTCCTGATCGATCTATATGTTTCCATCTACAACCTCATAAGAATCCGAGGCCACTAATTTAATGCTTTATTATGACCTAATACAACGCTATCGCAAAGATCCTGCGCAATCTATAAGCATTTAATCTACAATATATCCAAAGACACCAGCTTTTGCGAAGATCTGATTGTCCTCAAGCTTATAAACGCGGCGGATATTATTGGAAAAAATTGTTGTCAGATTCCCCTGCTTTTTCTTTGGCAGTTTTACCGAATCCTTTTTTTCTGCATATGGCTCAATCAAATATCCGGTTACAATAATAACCAGCTCTGTCTCATTACGTCTGAAACTATCAGAAGAAATCAAATCACCTAAAATCGGAGTATCTTTAATTCCCGGCAAACCGGACAATCCTTCAGTTGTTTGAGATTGTAGCAATCCGGCAATCATTACACTACCGCCACTGGGAATCTCAATCGTTGTTTCAGCACGCCTGATATCCAACCCCGGAACAACGAGATCTGCCAATATCACACCATTAGCACTATCCAGTGAAGACACTTCGGTATTAAGCTGCAAGCTGATACGCTTATCAGACATAACAATCGGCTTGAAATTCAAAGACACCCCAAACTCACGATATT
>JAGLKS010000277.1 GCA_023140905.1 Alphaproteobacteria bacterium
ATAAACCTGCCGTGCCTGCCCCATTTAATTACCATGGGCTTGTCGCATTTGTCGCATACCTGGTCTGTGGGTATGTCCTTTGGCTTTACCTTCCCCAGGTTTTCCATTGCATCGGCCAGGTTTTTATTGAAGGGCCTGTAAAACTCCATGACAATGTTTACCCATTTCAGGCCTCCCTCTTCGATCTTGTCAAGGTTGTTCTCCATATTTGCGGTAAAGTTATAGTCCATCAACTCCGAAAATCTCTCGACAAGCAGATCACTGACTACTTCTCCAAGCTCGGTAGGTTCGAATTTCCCCTCATTTTTTTCAGCATACTTCCTGTCCTGGATGGTTGAAAGGATTGCAGCATATGTACTCGGTCTCCCTATCCCCTTTGCCTCAAGCTCCTTAACAAGTGTTGCTTCAGTAAACCTCGGCAGCGGTTGAGTAAAATGCTGCTTCGGTGTAATACCGATTGTCTTTAACACATCACCTTCACTCAAGGATGGAAGCAGTCCTTCTTCATCACTACCATTATCACCGCTCTCAATATACAGCTTCATAAACCCCGGGAACTGGATCACCGAACCCGTTGTCCTGAAGATGTACTTGTCAGCTTCAATATCAATGGATGTCTGTTCCAGCTCTGCATTGTGCATCTGGCTGGCAACAAAACGGTTCCAGATAAGTTTGTAAAGATTATATTGATCACGCGGCAGACCGCTTTTAATGGCATCCGGAGGCCTGAGAAGTGATGTGGGCCTTATTGCCTCATGTGCCTCCTGTGCTGATTTCTTGCTCTTGTAAACAGGCGGCTTCGCAGGCAGATATTCTTTGCCGAACTCACCTCTTATAAAGGCCCGCGCCTCCTCCTGAGCTTCTTCGGCCACCCTTACGGAATCGGTCCTCATGTATGTTATGAGGCCGACTGAACCTTCGTCTCCAATTTCAATACCTTCATAGAGTTTCTGTGCTATGCGCATTGTGCGTGAAGCGGATAGCCCTAATTTTCGTGACGCGTCCATCTGCAATGTAGATGTAATAAACGGTGGTGACGGATTGCGGCGTACTTGTTTCTTCTCAATTTTTTGAATTGACAGATTTTTATCATCAATACGGGCTGCTGCTGCTTTTGCATCTTCCTCATTGCCTATATCAAATTTATCAAGTTTATTTCCGGCAAGATGAGTAAGTCTGGCTGTGAAAGATGCTCCGTCTACAGTGCGTAGTGTTGATTCAATGCTCCAATATTCTTGAGGCTTAAAGGCCTCAATCTCATTTTCACGTTCGCAAATCAAACGCAAAGCAACGGACTGTACCCGTCCTGCAGATCGTGAACCGGGTAATTTTCGCCAAAGGACAGGCGAGATATTAAAGCCTACCAAATAATCAAGTGTTCGCCGTGCAAGGTATGCATCAATCAAAGGTTGGTCTAATTCACGCGCTTGTTTAAAAGCATTTTGTACGGCTGTTTTTGTTACTTCATTAAAAGTAACGCGGTGTACGTCTTTTCCATCAAGCAAACCATCATCATTTAATAGCTCATATATGTGCCATGCAATAGCTTCTCCTTCACGGTCAGGGTCAGGTGCCAGATATAAAGCGTCTGCTTTTTTTAGAGCTTTTTTGATTTCATTTACGTTTTTATCTGATTTTGCATCCATCTGCCATTTCATCGCGAAATCATCATCAGGTAAAACAGAGCCATCTTTGTTAACTAAATCCCGAACATGTCCGTAAGATGCCAGAACAGCATAATCAGAACCAAGATATTTGTTGATTGTTTTGGCTTTTGCTGGTGACTCAACAATGACAAGATTTTTGCTCAAACTGGGCCTCTTTCGTTTTTTGTTTAGTTATCGTCTTGTTCTATCAAGATAATATTATTTCCGGGTAACCGTTTTATCCGTCCAGATAACTCCAGCTCCATCAAAATAAACTGCAACTCGGAGATAGTCACATGACATGCCCGGACTAATTCGTCAACATTTATTGGTGTAAAAGATAAATAGGAAAGGATTTTTTCTTGTGTGAGTTTATCTGTATTTTCATGGATGTTGTCCTGGAAGTCTGTAGCTCCATGAGAAAAATCCGGCGGGGCAATGGCTGATTCTCTGAAATTTTTTCCAGAGAAATCCATTAATATTTCTAATACATCATCAGCATTACGTACTAATGTTGCGCCTTCGCGTATCAAATGGTTCGGACCACTAGCGCGAGGATCAAACGGAGATCCCGGCACAGCCATAATATCCCTACCTTGCTCACCAGCCATTCTGGCAGTAATAAGCGAGCCGGACCGTAATCCGGCTTCAACAACAATAGCTGCGCTGGATAGCCCTGAGACGAGACGGTTTCTGCGTGGAAAGGCTGCTGCGAAAGGTTTTGATCCAAAGGCACTTTCTGCAATAATTGCACCTTTTTCTACGATCTCATTGTATAGTTTTTGATTTTCCTCTGGATAAACAACATTAATGCCACCGGCAACAATGGCAATCGTTCCGCTGGAAATCGATCCTTTATGCGCAGATGTATCAATACCGCGTGCTAGTCCTGAAACTATCACTTGTTTTCTTGCGCCCAAATCAGCAGCTAATTTATAAGCGAATTTACGACCATTGAGAGACGCATTGCGTGCTCCTACAATAGCAATACAGGATTGGTTCAGTAACTTTGCATTTCCCAAAACCGATAGAACGGGAGGCGCATCATCAATAGCACTTAAAGAAAGCGGATAAGAAGCATCAGAGGCTGTAATAAGCTGCCCACCATATTTGGTTAAAGCTTTGTATTCGGTTATAACCTGTTTTTCAGAAGGAGGAATAAGAGGTTTCTTACGACCGCCGCGCCGTGATAATTCCGGCAAAGCCTCCAAAGCATTTTTTGCTGAACCAAAATGTTCAAGAAGTTGGTAAAAAGTAATCGGGCCGATATTATCGCTGCGAATTAACCGCAGCCAGTCTAGTCGGGATTGTTCATCCAGATTATTTACAGGCTTTTGTGTTTCTTGTGCTTTCACCCGAAATCCTTAATTAGCCACCTTTTTTTCATGGCCGATTTTGTTTTCAGTTCCGTTTAATAAACGTTTGATATTATCTTTGTGCCGCACCCATATAAGAATGGAAATAGCGAGGCTAATAGAAGCGGGCATACTGCCGTAAACAAAGAATGTGACAATAGGCGCTGTGATATATGCGCATAGAGCTGATAGCGATGAATAACGCGTTGTAACAGCAACGATAAGCCAAGTCGCAAGCGCGGCTAATCCGCTATAAGGCACAGCAGCTAAAAGGACGCCGAATGTTGTGGCAACGCCTTTCCCGCCTTTAAACTTTAGCCAGACCGGAAAGCAGTGACCGACTATCGCGCCAAGTCCGATGGTAAGAGCAATTGGAATAAAAAAATCTGAAAGGTCTAAAAATGGCTGTGATATTGATGGAAGACCACCAAAAACAAATAGAATCGGGACAGCACCTTTACCCATGTCACAGAGTAGTGTAACTGCGGTCAGTATTTTATTTCCGGTTCTAAGCACATTCGTAGTGCCGATACTGTTCGATCCGATTTTGCGAAGATCCTGTCCAGTAAAGACTTTGGTTAAAATCAAACCAAATGGAATTGATCCTAAAATATAGGCAACAATAAATAGAATCAGTATCAGGATAAACATAACTAACTTCCTTTGTTTTATTTTGATAGCAACAAATCCAGCACAGCCATGCGCGTAGGAATACCATTAGCGACTTGTGCAGTCATGCGGCTATATTTAGGATCATCTGCAACATCACCGGCGATTTCCACGCCCCGGTTCATAGGACCCGGATGCATAACAATAGCGTCAGGTTTTGCGTATTTCAGACGCTCATATGTCAGGCCGTAATCTTTGAAATAAGCATTATCATCGGGAATTTTACTTTGTTGCATGCGTTCTTTTTGAATACGCAGCGTCATTACAACATCACAGTCTTTAATACCCTCTTCCATTGTGTCATAAAAAGGAATGCCCTCAACCGGCATTTCTTCGGGCTTAAAGAAGCTGGGTGCAACAAATCGAATATTCGCTCCCATTTTAGATAAGAGATAAGCATTTGAATTTGCAACACGGCTATGGGAAATATCTCCACAAATAGCAACGTTTAATCCTTCAAGAGAACCTTTTTCCTGCATTATTGTTAAAGCATCTAATAGTGCTTGTGTCGGATGTTCGCGCCAGCTATCACCGGCATTAATAACCGGGCAATCGAGACGTTCAGCGACTTTGATCGGAGCACCGTATTCCTTGTGGCGTATCACAACGGCATCAGGTTTCATGGCTCCTAATGTATCAATTGTATCATTAAAACTTTCATTTTTGCTAAGGGAGCTAACTTCGGCATTCCAGTTAATCATTTCTGCGCCCAGTCGCAGTCCCGCAAAATTAAAAGAAGTCACAGTGCGGGTTGAGTTTTCAAAAAACAGGGTAAGGACAACTTTATTTTTTAATTTTTCTTTGTCCCATTTACCGCTTTGAAGGGCTTTTGTGTAATAATCAGCACGATCCAAAAAGTCTTTAACACGATTTACGCTTAATTCTTTAATGCCAAGAAGATGCTCCATGTTTTATTTTCCGTCCATGTTGTTACGTGGTTATCACTTTGAAAGTGTTCGCTAATGTCTTTAATGCATATTTAGGAAATGCACTGGATTTGTTCCAATGTCCAGCAGATTCTTAAAACATAGCAATTTGCATTTACTTTTGCAGTGCGTTACTCGTTACTTACGTACCTAAACGTACGCTGCGTTCTTTGTGTCTGCTGCAAAAGTAAAGTCAAATCACTATATTAATCAGATGAATGTGTGGAATTTAAGAATCGTGCAAATAATAATCCCAATTATAAACCCCGGACCTGCCGGAAGAGAAAATCCTCCGAGCGAAATAATCTCTTTTGCTTTAAAACGTCTATAGATAACAATACCCAATCCATGAAAGACGCCAGCTAAAGCGCCTAGAGTTATAGCAAGAAAGATATAGTCGCTTCCTAGCCAAATACTGGCAGCACCGATTAATTTGATATCTCCCATTCCTAGCGTATCTGTGTGGTATAGCTTATTTCCTATAGCGCGAATCACGGATAAAAGCGCAATGCTGCAAAAAGCAGCAATGATGATATCTGGAAAAGAGTTTAGGTTAAAGCCACTGACAATGTGAAAAGCAAATCCAGCAAAGAAATATTGAAGTACATAGCGATTAGGCAAAATGCGCTCTTTTAAATCAATGTGAAAAAGCACAGCTAAAATTACAAAGGAATATGCTAGTATTATAAGTAAGAAAAATGACATCATGGATCGTTTTATAACATATTTTATCTGTTATTAAGATACTCTTCGTTCTTTCTTCATGTAAATCTTCGTGTAATTCTATATTTTGTCATTTTATCAAATATAATTTCAAAAAACAGGGCAGGGAAAAAGTGGAACAAAAAACAATTCTGGTTGTGGAGGACAATGATTTTGTTCGGATGCAGATTTGTCGTTTTTTAGACGATGAAGGGTTTGAGACGTTAGAATCGATTGACGGACAAAAAGCACTTGAAGTCATATCAAATGAAAATGTCGATATGATCGTAGTTGATGTACGTATGGAGCCGATTAATGGATTTGATTTTGTACGTATTATCCGTGGGCATGGAGATAAAACACCTGTTCTTGTTGTGACTGGGGATGAAAATGCGGATATATTAAGCGAAGCTTCAAAGCTGGGGATTATGGCTGTGCTTAAAAAACCAGTCCAAAAAGATCGGTTGATTAAATCAGTTTTACGTATTTTGCATGTGGGAAAGTAAAAAGCAGAATGTTACAATATAAAGTAAGTTCGAGTGTAAAATATGTTTATGTAAATGGTTCAGAGATAAATTTGATGCTTTCTATGGGGCGTATCGCCTCGTTTTTTTTAATCTTTATGTGCGGGACGCTATTAGTGGCGTGCTCGCCTGTTGATGTGCCCGGTGCAAGAAATTTATCGATTCCATCGCCTGCAATGGCTGCTCAACGTAAGGAAGCGGTTAATGAAAGGCCGGATAGTGTAATTTATTTACCGCTGGGTAGTGATGTTCTTGTTCCTAAAACAGCGAGTGGTGCGGGGTTGCCGACTGAAGAAGTCGGCCCGTTTGAGCTGCGCTCGGAAACGGTGGCAGGTGCGCTTCAGTTGATGCTGGCTGACTATGATGTTTCAATGGCTTTTGAAAGTGATGAGGCTTTTAATCGGACGGTGACTGTGGCTAATTTGCGAGGCCCACTCAATAAGGTAGTAAGAAAAGTCTGTAGTCTGGCAGATCTGTATTGTTCTTATGATGATGGCATGCTTGTTGTTAAGGAAACGCAAACTTTTACTGTAACTGTTCCACCTGTCGGCGGGGATACGGATATTCTTGAATCGCTGGCTACAGGTGTGTCAGCTATCACCGGGACAAGCCCGATTACAGAGACTTCAACGCGGACGATTATTTATGAGGCGACAAACCGTACATCCGAGATGGCAGAAAGATATTTCCAGCGTGTGAGGGCAAGTACGGCTCTGATTATATTCGAGGTTTATATATGGGAAGTTTCCTTAAATGGTGGAAATTCGGTTGGTATTGATTGGGAGGGGATAGACTCTTTTGGAAAATATTCATCCGGGATAAGTATTTCCGGCGGTGTAGGTGCAGATTATACGCCTATCAGTATTGGTTTGCCTAGTACGGGTGGAATTACTTTTGGGTCGGATGATGTGTTCGAATTTATTTCAGAATTTGGTGCTGTGAAGACTATTTCTCAACCACAGATTACTGTGCTTTCCGGTGCCGAAGCTAGTTTGCGTGCAGCAGATACTGTGAACTATGTTTCAGCGTTAACACGCTCGACAGAGGATGGGGAAACTACAGTGTCTACAGAAACCGATTCGGTGGATACAGGGTTTACTCTAACCATATCAAGTAATTGGGAT
>JAGLKS010000278.1 GCA_023140905.1 Alphaproteobacteria bacterium
GGTGTAAGGGGTAGAATATTAGCGCTTAAAGGAACGATAGGACCTCCCGCTGAAGAATTATAGGCTGTACTACCTACAGGGGTGGAAACCATAACTCCATCGCAAACCAGCAAAGGAAGGCGCACTTCCTCATTAACAGACACCATTATATTGGCAGAACTATGTTTTTGCCGCAAAAGTGATACTTCATTATAAGCTAGAGCTGAATGTTCTTTCCCTTTAACATCAGTGACATTCATGCGCAAAGGATGGATTTTGTAATTCTGTGCGTTTTCAATCCGGTCAACAAGATCTTTGTTTTTATATTCATTTAGCAAAAATCCAAGTGTGCCCAGATTAAGCCCGTAAATGGGAATGTTGTTATCGGTAAAACTATGCAAAGCGCGTAACATCGTACCATCACCACCCAGCACAACTACAGTATCAGCGCTATTCAAATCCGCATGATGACCGTACTTCTCTTTTAACTCACGAAAAGCAGCTTGAGGGCGCGCACCCTCCGAGACATAAAAATGAAGTTTCATAGTGACTAATTCCTAATTATGTTCTTCTTGCCATTTTAGAGGATTAATCAAGAAAGCTTCAACAGTTTCGAGTGTCTTTTCATCAAAATAATCATTATCTTTAGCAACTTTAAGAACATCCCACCATGTAGTTAATGCATGTAAAGTTACACCGAGGTCTTTCATATTTTGCACGCTGTCGTCAAAAATACCGTAATGGAAGATTACAAAAGCATGATCGACTTTGGCTCCTGCTTTACGCAAAGCCTCGATAAATATTTTCTTGCTGCCTCCATCAGTTTGCAAATCTTCGATCAATACAACATTGGGGGCGTTCCCAGCCTTGTTTTTTTCCGGCATATATCCTTCAATTTGTGCCATACGGCCATGTCCCTTTGGCTCTTTACGCACATAAATCATAGGTTTACGCAGACGTTCAGCAATAAGAGCACTATATGGAATACCGGCTGTCTCACCACCGGCCAGCAGATCAATTTTATCACTTCCAATTTCACCGGCCAGCAATAGCGCACCGTCATTCATAAGTGAATTACGTTCTTTTACAAAAGAGATTAAGCGGCGGCAATCAATATAAACAGGGCTTTTTTTGCCGGATTTATAAACGAATGGTTCTTTAGCATTGAATAAAACTGAGTTTGTCTGGATTAAAGCCTTTGCTGCACGTTCGGCAATTTCAGCTTTTTCCTGTGCATGTAATGGAGTAGGTGGCTGTTCATCAATCAGGCTGATAAACTCCGACATAGTCGAATTAGTAGCTGCCAGAACTTTTGCCAAACTTTCTGTAGAAGGCCATCTTGGTTTTCCCTCAGGGCTAAGGCGTTTGCTTTTGTTAAATGATGTCGGGTCCAACCCTGATTTTTTCGCCAGTCCAGATGGAGAGTAACCTCTAGCGGTGGCCATACGATCTAGCCCTTGCCATATTTGAGCATGTGTAAACATGAATTAATCCTGTCTTTGTGTTCTATTTGTAACAAATAATTATGCCCTCGGAACGTGTCCTCGGAACGCGTAGGATAGTAGTCCCATTAATTCGCCCAAAGGTAAATAGGAAATTATTCATATTTTTTCTTGACATTGGTTTTTCTTTGTATCATATATAGGAACATAAAGGGAACAGTTGTTCCTTTTTTTATACAAAGAATTTTTTTCTTTTCATGCAACCAGCGAAAAAGAAAGGCGTTTCAAAAGATGGGCCGTACAAGTGTAAAAGACAAAATAAACAAAGACAAAACGGATAAGCAGAATAATGAGCAGGAAGATTATGTACCTTTTAAATCTGTGGAAGAAGCATGGTTTTGGTTTATAGGAGCTCAGCAAGCGCATAATGATGGTGCACGATATGTTGCCGGAATAGGGACAATACGTAGACCATGTGAACCTGTTGATATTCTCAAAGTGCTTGATACGCTTTATCGCAAGCGTCGTTTGTTGCGCGATCATCTGCTTGTTCTGCGTCATTATGGGCGGCGTTATATGGCACCTGACCTAAGACGTGTGAAAGAACAACGTGCGTATTATATCTGGCGCGAAGCACTCGATCGTATATCTCCGATTCTTGAGAAGAAAGGCATTGTTACTCAGTCGCACTGGTTAGAGCAAGAACAACAGAAACAACAACAGAGCTTGCCTTTTTCCTATGAAGGAGCAGGAGCATGAGTGTTGAATCCAGAGATGAGATTATCGTTATGGCAGAAAATCTGCGAAAGAAGCGGGCGTGGGTTGTCTTTACCGATCAAAGTGAGTTGAAGTTTGTACGGTATTTGAAACATGGTTTCCGTCATTGCTTTGTTCTTATTCACGATGGCAAGCACTGGATGAGCGTTGATCCTATGGCTAATTATATGGAAGTGATTACGCATGAACTTTCTGATGATTTTGCTGATTTTGATTTTGCGCATTGGCTCAAGGAGCAAGGCTATTGTGTCATCGAAGCTCAATTAAAGCGCAATATTATGCATTGTGCGCCCGTGATGCTTTTTACTTGTGTCGAGGCGTGTAAGCGCATTCTTGGCATACATAAATTTTCAATTTTAACGCCATGGCAGCTTTATCAATATTTAGATAACAGGGCTGCCACATATAACCAAAAGGAGTATTAGGCATGGGAAGTCTAACGTCTACACCAACCGTAGTTACAACAACAACGACAAGCGCATCGACTCCAACACCGGCAAGTTCCGCCTCAGAGGCGGGCACTGATGAAAGTGAAGATGATGCCGTAACTCAGGAAGAAGAATCCGAGGCTCGTCAAAAAAGTCTGCTTGCACGTGATCGCAGTCGTTCAGGAACCGTAAATACGAGTTTGCAAGGAGTCCTCAGTGATTCTAACGAAGAAACTACACGTAAGACATTACTTGGTGAGTGATACCAAGCAACAATATTAACCCAAAGGAAGGATGACAAAGCTATGATTGTAGAAACACAAGAAGAAGAGGGAACTTATGTTCATGACCTAGATGTATCAGAATTGGATGATGCTGATGCTATGGTGTATATGAAACTTTTGTTACAGCGTTATGAATCTTCAAGAAAGCACCGTGATGCATGGAAGAATTTATGGGAAGATTGCTATGATTATGCTTTGCCTCAGTGCAGTGGTTTTTCCGGTGATCTTAGTCCGGGGCAGGCGCGTACTAATAATATCTATGATGCCACAGCTATGGATGCAGCAGATCAGCTTGCAGCTAGTCTGTTAGGCAATCTCACGCCGAGCTGGTCGCAGTGGTTTGGTCTTAAGCCGGGGCCGGAGATGAAGCCTGAACAAGCCGAGATTCTTTCCCCTGTATTAGAAAAAGCAGCCAAGACGATTCAATCTCATTTTGATCGTTCCAATTTTCCGGTTGAGATTCACCAATGCTATCTGGATTTGGTTGTTGGCGGCACAGCCAGCTTGTTTTTCGAAGAAGCAGAACCGGGCAGTTTCTCAGCATTCAGTTTTCATGCAGTTCCTTTAAGCAACATTGTATTAGAGGAGGGGGCTTCCGGTTTTCTTGATGGAGCATATCGCCGCTTGCCAATGAC
>JAGLKS010000279.1 GCA_023140905.1 Alphaproteobacteria bacterium
CCAGTTGACCCGGATATTTTTTTCTATAGCCTGTCATCATGTTGGCTATGATCTGCTGGCCTTTGATACCACTTTTTTCCATCGATATGAGTTTTTCTCTATAATAACCATATTCCTGATAAAGATCCTCCAAGACCTCCAGTAACGTCATCCCTTTTCTTTTATAATAAGCGGCCATTTCCGCGATCAACATTGCGGCCATAACCCCATCTTTATCCCGGACAAAATCTGCCGCATTATAGCCGATACTTTCTTCATAACCGAAGAGATATGTATATTTTTTCTTTTCTTCAAATTCTCTGATTTTACCGCATATATATTTGAACCCGGTAAGTACTTCGAACGTCTTTATTTTAAATTTATCCGCTATTGCCTTACCCATGTCTCCAGTAACAATAGATTTCACTATGGCGCCGTTACCCGGTAATCTTCTTTGAAACTCGAGAGTTGATAGAATATAATTGATCAATAGTGCCCCGGTCTGGTTTCCGTTGAGCGTATGGTATTTGCCTGATTTATCTTTTACCATAGCTGCAAGTCTATCGCAATCCGGATCTGTGGCAATAAGAATATCAGCTTTGATCTTTTTTCCCAGCTCTATGGCATAGGCAAATGCTTTTGGATCTTCCGGATTCGGATAGCCGACCGTCGTAAAATCACCATCCGGATCTGCCTGTTCAGAGACAATATGAAAATTATAATAATTCAACTCTTTCATAATTCGTCTGATGGGCGTTTTACCGGTTCCGTTAAGCGGGGTATAAACAATGCAAATATTGCTATCGATATCTGTTCGCAGGGAGACAGATTTTACCATATCGAGGTAAATATCATCTGTCTCTTTACCCAGCATCTGGACTAATCCTTTAAAAATAGCTCCAGATAGGGGCATCTTTTTAATTTTTTTTAATGAAGTGATCTTCTGGATTTGCTCAGTGAGGGGAATGGAAACTTCATCAGTAATTTGGGCGCCGTCTTCCCAATATACTTTGTAACCGTTATATTCCTTCGGATTATGGCTGGCAGTTACTACGATTCCGGAAATAGCGCCATAATGTCTGATGGCAAAAGAAAGCTCCGGGGTTGGACGCAGACTTTCAAATAAATAGACCTTGATTCCGTTTCCTGCCAATACAGATGCAGCTGTTTCTGAAAACTCCGGCGAGAAATGCCTGGAGTCGTAGGCAATTGCTACACCCTTTTCAGCAGCTTTTTTACCATGAGAATTGATGAAATCAGCCAGCCCCTGGGTTACTTTCATGATGTTGTATTTGTTTATCCGGTTCGTTCCAACCCCAATGATTCCGCGTAAACCGGCTGTACCAAATTTCAAATCCTGATAAAAACGATCTTCAATTTCTTTGGGATTATTTTTGATAGATCGCAATTCTTTTCTATCGGCCTCTTCAATCAGCGGGTCATTCAACCAATTTTCGTAAATTTCCTGATATTTCATAATAAGCTCCTCAATAAAGTGGCTAGAAGTTCAATATAGATGTTTGAAGGGGTATCACTATTAATAATCAAAAGCCATCTTTTATATTATAAAAAAAAAATGATTAAAGAAAAAGTAAATACCACTCGTGTTATGTTTTATTTTTTGGGTTAAAATGACGTCAATTGTCAAATAATATTTTTTGCTTACAACTTGCGAGGGATTTTTACCAATTGTATATTTTAAAGAGTAAAACTATGACACAGAGAAACACAAAGGAAATGCAGAGGTTCACAAAGAAATATTATTTAAGCATAAAACAAGTTCTATGTTATATAAAGCTTGCCACCATGATTACGGCAGGACCAACGCTGTAGTAGTATGGCGAAAGCGGGTAGGTTTCAAATTTACTGCCTCGGAATAGAACTTATCACACAGTGATCCCCATGGGACAATACAATAATTTTATAACTTTTGAATCATCTCTGTGAAACTTTGGGCATCTCTGAGCTACTCTGTGTAACAGCTAAGCAAGAAAAAGATTTGACAGAAAAGATCAGGATTTTAAATGAAGCATAAATCAAAATTACTTAATTGGTATCATTTATATATCGATTTGGTTTCTCATTCAGTTACCAATGAAAATTTTAAAAATTTACAGAACTATCTCATCGACAAAAAAAAAGAGTTCAAGCTTACCAGTCTGTATCAAGCATCTTATGACGATCATATACACTTGCTTTTTTCTTTGCCACCTGAAGAGACTGCCGGGCAGATTGCCGGAAAACTTGTCAAGGCTATTGCCTGGTTTTTAACTGCTCAGACTGGCGAAACGTATGATTTCACCGGAAAATATGCCTTAATCACCATTTCACCCGATGATGTGAAAGGGGTGATAGACTATTTATCTGATCATATAGATCATCATTTGCGGAAAAAAGTTGATATCATGCTTGAACGCACCCTAAAGCAATGGAGTGAGTGGGAGAAAGGGATAATATTAAAAGATTAAAGATTAAAAATTAAAGATTAAAGATTACCCGCCGTCGCTCTCTTTGAGAGCTATGGCGAGTTGAAAAGACTAAAGAACCCGCCTACGTCCAGCCCGGCAGGACTACCAGACTTCGCTCCCCAAGGAGCTACGTCAAGGCAGGCGGCGAGGCAGGCGAATTAACACGAATAATCACGAATGGATAAGATGAGGTAAGAATTAAGAAATAAGAGGTTTATGAATTTATCAGTTTATGCGTTAAATAGTCATACCGGAATTTCGCAGTTCAAAATATCCGGTATCCATTTTTAATAATCAAAAATACTGGATTCTCACATAGTGATGCCTTGTAACATTGTCACCCTGTAACCCTGTAACCCTGTAACCCTGTAACCCTCTTTTCATACTTTGTGCATCTCTGTGTCATAGTTTTTAATCTTTTTAAT
>JAGLKS010000028.1 GCA_023140905.1 Alphaproteobacteria bacterium
CTTACATGCCAAATCCTCATTATCCACCAGCCGATAAAGTGCAGGTAGCGGGGATGTTTGGGCAGAAAACAACCCGTATTTTGGAAGGAGAGCCACCTAAAAAATATAAAGACTGGCCGCAATTTCAAAAAGGCTTCTGCTATGTAAAGGGATTCAGATAAATGCTAGAAAAGATACGCTCAATTATAGATTCAAGGTCAGTCAGCTATATTGAATTTTGGGCGTGAAAAAAGCGGGTTTTTTGCTTTATGGCTTTGTAATGTGCTATGTTCTCCTTTGTTCTTGTGTTTATTGTTTATGAAGTGGAATAACCATGTATTTTTCTTACCGTAATAAAGTTTCTGTTCTTGCTATTTTGATAGCTCTAACCTTGCCTTTAGGTGGTTGCAATATGAGCAAACAAGAAATTGGGACTTTGGTTGGTGCGGGTAGTGGTGCTCTGCTTGGCTCAAAATTTGGTAAAGGAGATGGAAAAATTGCTGCTACGATTGCGGCCGGTATATTTGGTGGCTATATAGGAAATAAGATAGGGTCGTATTTAGGTGAGCAGGACAGGCAAAAGCTTGCTCTTTCTACGCAAAAGACTTTTGAAACAGGGAAGACACAAAGTTGGAGCAATCCTAAAACAAATGTTTCTGCGACGACAAAAATTGTAGATACACCCACATCTAGAATTGCCGCTACGGCACATAAAGAATGTAATACGGTTGAACAAGAAATTGTATTGAAAGATGGTTCAACTAAAACTGAGAATGTTACGGCCTGTAAAGGGGCTAATGGCTGGGAAGTTTTAGAGAGTGCATAAAAAATATTTAATATTTACAATATTAATAGCCTGTTTTTTCTTTCCTTTTATGGGACAAAAGAATGCATCAGCAACGGGTGTGCATGTTTTTGAAAAGCCCTCGCTATCTCAAGAAGTACAGTTGGCTCATTATAGACAGCCGTATATACATAGACCAGCTCCTCCGCGTCCACAGCCGTATATACATAGACCAGCTCCTCCGCGTCCACAACAATATAATAAAACACCTGTAAGGCCGAATAAAAGTTATGTGAAGAAGCGCGATGAGCGTAAAAACAAGATAGCAGAAACCCGTAAAACCTGCCGTGAAGACCTAATAAAAAAGCAGGAGAGAGCAAGAGAAAACAGGGTAAAAGCAACAAAGGGACAAAAGCAAAGTCGTATCACGCGTGATAATCAAGTTAAACGTTCTTTTAGTGATAATAAGATTAGGACTAGCCGATTAAAAAAGATTGCGCAGAACAAAAAACTTCTTGAGACGCAGAAGTTTAAGAATAAAAAAATAGAAAAAGATAAAAAGGCTTCGAATTTAGCGTTGTTGGCTGTTCGCAATCTTCGGATGAGTGGATCATATGGCGGAAGAGTTGCCGCCAACAATAATAACCCATCTGCCAAGGCTAAATCCACGATCAATAACAGAGGGCCACCTGTTGTTAAATCACATGATGCATTGCTTAAGAGAATTGGAAAGCTGGTTCCTGCTAATGAGAAAGCACCGCAAGCGAGTGGGCTTAATATAATTGGAAACAAAGAGTTTATTCCAAAATATTGGGATAAACCAGTTCAAGTAAATGGTAGGCGGGTTTATAAAAGGAGTGATTTGTTTGACCCAAAAAGAATGACCGATTGGAAAGTTAAAGGGAAAAATTTTAAAGGTAGTAATGTTGAGAGAATGCGTTCGGGTAGGGCTCCACTAGGACATGATGGAAAACCAATTGAATTGCATCATTTAACTCAGAACGAGAAAAATGGGATTAGTGGTACTAAAGGATCTCTTGCAGAAGTGGATTCAGTTTTTCATAGAAAAAATACTAAGGCTTTGCATAGTCCTGCTCCTAGAAATCCAAATAACCCAAAGGAAACTTTGCCTAAATACCCAAGCTTTCGCAAAAATAATGATGGTTCTTCTAATAAACAAGATAAGGATTTCAATAAGTATCAAACCGAATACTGGAAAAAACGATCTCAGGATTTTTAAAAAATGCAACGAAAAAAACAGAATCTGAAACGTTTAATTGAGAGTTCTTCCATAGTGGATTTTGCTCCTTTCGGTGAAGGCGTGTCTTTGTCTTGGATTGAAAAAGCTGAAAATTATATGAATATAAAGTTTCCTGAATCATATAAATGGTGGCTAAAAAACTATAGTGGTGGAGAAGTATCAGGTGAAGAAATATATAGTGTCTATGAAATAGACTTTGATGAAGTAATGGGAGGGGACATTACTTGCATGTATAAAATCAACAAGGAAAACAATGTGTTATCTGATAATAAGATAGCTATATGTGAGCCACCAAGTGGTGATGAGATTTTCTTTTTTGATACAAGCCAAAAGTATAATGGTGAGTTTCCTATTTATGTTTTGGATAAAACGAATGAAATTGAAAATAAATATGCGGATGATTTTTTAGATTTTTTAGAAAAAAGAATTAACTTTCTTTCATAGAAAGAAAGTTGAATTGTAAACCAGTGTTAAAACTGGGGAAGAAAAACAGAATGCATTATTTCCTGAAACTTATTATATGCACTTTTCTTTGTGCGTCATGGGTGGTTATTTCAGATGCCTCCGCACACAGCATGGACAATCGTCAGATTGCAAGGAATGGAGATTTACTGGCAACGATTAATGTGCGTTTTGATAGGTGTCAGAGAACGGTAGATATAGATGTTCATGCGCCTGATAAATTATCCTTTCAAGGAAATCGTATAGCTTTTCAAAAACTACTAGCTGTAGTGCGTATGGCGTTACTTAGTAATTGTAAAAAAATAAAAAATGTCAGGATTGCCGGCAAAGTAAATAATAATATTGTTTATCATGCTTGTATAAACGCGGAAAATAAATGGTATCTGATTGATAATCATACAAAAAAACAAGATATGAAGAAGCTCCCTGCGAGCTTGAAGGGATTAGATCAACTTAACGGTTTAAGCACTGATCCTAAGTACAGTAATCTTAACCTGAAAGCTGCAGCGAAAGACCGTTCAAACGAAATATTGCCTATCGTTCTGAAAAAATTCAAGCAGGAGATGATAGATATTCCTGTTAGCTCTGGTGGGTTAAAAAAAATAGAAGCCCGTATAAAATATGCACGTAGTATATTACAGTTTTATCTTGCCGAGCAGACTTCAACATTTAATGAGATAGCTGATGCGCGCAAGAAAGCAATTATAAGTGCTTTATCACAGGACACTATTAATAAATATATCAGCATGGGAACTTCATACGAAGATGTGATGACGATACTTCAGCAAGCAGAAAATGATATTACCATTTTAAATCAAAAGGGCATTATACAAGACGGTAGTGAGATTTATAGTGCCGCAGTCAATCGCGGGGAAACTTTGGCACAAGAGGGTTATTCAGCTTTTGCGCAAAGTCTTAAAAATCTAGATAATACGCAGGAAAACATTTATATCCTTCAAAGTAATGCTGATGAATATAATAAAATGGCAAAGCTTATGCCTTCTTTTTCTTCTTATGCTGAAACATCTTTAAATCAGGTTGATGTTATAGAAAAAGCACTATGTATGAATATCTTTTCCCAAACAGGTATAAACCAGAACAAATCAGAAGAGCTTATTTTAGGGATTGATGGAACTGTCCCTTTGTATGAGTTTGTCTGTGTGCTTTCTAAAAATGGCTATAGGGTAAAAGATTCTAGCGGATGGATGAACTTTAATATATCCGTAGAAAACCCTGATGGAATTAAAACAGAAATAATATTAAAACAGGATAAAATATCCTCCGGTGAGCAAGCTTTAGTTGGCTATAAGATTAAGAAAGAAGATTCTTTTAAAAAGATAACAATTGTGGAATGGCAAGAATATGCCAATAAAACAATGACTCCTCTTGTTACCGGCATTCCAGATGAAAAAGGAATTACTGATTGTGATCGTTTAGCGGCTGATCCGTATGATCTAAAGAAGAATACAGAAGGCATTGCTCTTGGTGATATAAAGATAGATTTGGCAGTTGAGGCCTGTATGCTCGCTGTTGAGCATGATCCAGAAAATCCTCGCATGTATTTTCAGCTTGGGCGCGCTATGAGCGTGGCAGGAGATGAAGAGGCTTCTTTAGAGTTTTTATCATTAGCGGCAAATTCTGGATATAGCCCCGCCGCATACTATCTTGGAGAAATATTTTTAGTAGAAGATGATGATAAAGGGTTCTTTGATATTTCTATGGCGTATTACAAAGATGCTGCCGATGGAGGGTATAAGCCTGCAAAAGAAGTTGTGTCGGATTTTTCTGACTATTTTGAAGAACGAACTTTTAATAGCAGTGGTTTTTCACGTGGAAGCTTTTTAGAAAAACTTATATTAGGTAAAAAGGTTTCTAAAAATACAGATAATAGGCGTTATTTAACAGGAATAATAACAGCCTTTGAGATCAATTGCGGTGAACCAGAAGATGCTATAGTTCGTAACGCATATGAAAAGCTTGAGGCAAAAGAAGTTAGAGGTTATGAGGGTTTATTTAATTTCTTATCTAACCCAAATCCATGGCAAGAGTTACCTAATCTTGCAGAAGAATTTACCGCATCCAAGGTTGGTGAAAGAGATGCTGAATCATTTATAAGACGCTATAGTTGTTGGGGGTATTTACCTAACCGTTTGAATGAAGGGCTTGTTAAATATGCTCTTAATAAAGAAATTATACTAGATGATATGACAGGACGGTCTAAGTGAGCTGGTCTTACAACGTGGGGGAAAATTTGAGGATTATTATTAACACATGAAAATAACATTAGTTATTCTAACATGTTTGATATTATTTGCGTCCGACGCCTCCGCACGCAGCATGGATGATCGTCAGATTGCAAGAAACGGTGATTTACGGGCAACGATTGGTGCACATTCTGACAAATGTCAAGGGACGGTGGATATAAAAGTCCATGCGCCTAATGAATCATCTTTTCAAGGAAATCGTATAGCTTTTCAAAAACTATTGGCTGTAGTACGTATGGCGTTACTTAGTAATTGTAAAAAAATAAAAAATATTAGAATTACCGGCAAAGTAAATAATAATACTGTTTATTATGCTTATATAAATGCAGAAAATAAATGGTATCTGATTGATAATCATACCAAAAAACAAGATATGAAGAAGCTCCCTGCGAGCTTGAAGGGATTAGATCAACTTAACGGTTTAAGCACTGATCCTAAGCATAATAATCTCAGCCTAGAAGAAGCAACAAATCAAGGTGACGTAAATACGCAGTACGGTCTTGGTGTTATGTACTACATGGGATGGGGCGTATCAAAGGATCATACCAAAGCAATAAAATGGTTTCGATTGAACAGAAAACAAATTGAACAGCAAGCAAATCAAGGCAATGCAAATGCGCAATATAACCTTGGCTTTATGTACCACATGGGACAAGGCGTACCACAAGATTATACCAAAGCAGTAAAATGGTATCAAAAAGCAGCAAATCAGGGTCACGCAAATGCACAGTACGAACTTAGCGGTATGTATGATGGGGATGAGTATAGCGCAGGATTAGGGGGTGTACCACAGGATTTGGATAAAGCAGTAAAATTGATCCAAAAAGCGGCAAATCAAGGTCTCGCAAGGGCGCAGTACAAACTCAGCCTCATGTATTATCATGGATTTTATATGTCTTCAACAGTCTTATTGTCATGGCAAAAAGATTATACCAAAGCAATAAAATGGGCTCAAAAAGCAGCAAATCAAGGTAACGCAGAAGCGCAGGATCTCCTTTATACTATGTATAATAGAGGATATGGCGTACCACAAGATTATGCCGAAGTAACAAAAGAGTTTCGAAAAGCAGCAGCTCAGCAAGAAGCTGATGAAGAAAGAGCTTTTATACAGGGTGTTGAATCTTTTAGAAAAAACAGACAAAAACATGTCGATCCCTTACCCGCTCTTCTTGCGGTTGCGGGGAGTACTATGTTGGCTGCAAAAGTTTTAGATAATGCATTTGATAATAATTCCTCTCAATATATTGTAGAGAATGATATTTCAAGAGAAAAAGAAGTTCCAAGTCGAGGAGAAAATATTTTAGTAGATCATAAGGAAAGTGATTTGCTTGGTAATCCAGATGGTTATTATACTGTTACCAAGACTGGTATTTCTCAGATAAAAGTGGATGAAAAAACTGAAGATGGCAATTATCTTCTGAACAAGTATGTGGTTAAATTTAAAGGATCAAGTACCGTTCAAAATAATAGTCAAATAAATCGCGTTCAAAAAGGGCAATTAGCTTCAAAAGGATGGTGGTTTCCTTCTTACCAACAATTTAGAACAACGAAATATGCGGCTTTTCCAAACAGGACAGAATGTAGTGGCTTCTTATCAGAAACTAAATCTTGGTCAAGTCCACTTGTTAAAAAGAATAATATTCCTGTGACTGGTGGTCGGACTATAGCTGGTTATGAATATTCAGGAAAGAGTCCTCTTAATAGGCAACCTAATACAGATAGTTGTGCTGCAATAGGGGCAGATAAATATTGTAACATACACTGTACACACTGGTTTACAGCAGAGGAACAACAACAAAAAGGTTATCTTGTTTCTAAAAGAAGTGACGCATTTGATCTTTACTCATATTTGAATAGTCAATAATCCTCTAATGAAAACTTGCAAACTAACGCTACCAAAGGTAAAAAAGCCTCCGCAGAGGCTTTAATTATGCGTGTATATTTCGGGAACAATGGAAAGCCTTAATCCTAAAGCACTTAATGCCTTGGTTACAGTTTCCATTTGTGGTTTACCTGTTTTAGATAGTGAACGATAAAGAGCTTCCCTTGCTAGACCTGTTTCATTGGCAAGAGCAGTCATGCCGCCTTGTGCCTTAGCAACTTTTTTAAGGGCTTCTCTAAATAGTTCCATGTTTCCGTCCGCCAAACAGCCTTCAAGATATATGGCAGCATTTTCAGGGTCTTTTAAAAGCTCATTTTGCTTTTCAAAGTTAAATGGTATGCTTCTTTTAGTCATGGTTATTACCCCTTTCATAGTCTGCAAGATATTCCTTTGCTTTTGTAATTATCCTTTTTTGGTCACGCTTTGTTGAGCCAGCCAAAAGCAAAACAACCCTATCGCCAACGATACTATAATAAATTCTAAGCCCTGCCCCGTGCCGCTCTCGCATTTCAAATAGTCCTTTGGCTCCCTTAATACTCTTAAAGTCTCCAAAGTGGCCAAATTTTGCCCTTTCTAAACGCGTAAACACTTTGGTTTGCGCTTTAGCGTCCTTTAGGTTGTTAAGCCACTTCTGAAAAGGAACTTCTCCTTTTTCCGTTGTATAGGATTCTATTTCGTATCTCTTCATGCCTATAGTGTAACCCACAAGTTACGCTTAGTCAACCCCTGACAATGACTTTTAATGCCAAATAGGGTGGCGTGTCCCCTGCCCTGTTAAACACCTTGAATAACGTCTTTAAAGCATCGTGTGACACTAAGACAAATAGGGTTTGTTCTATTTGGCATAGGAATAGCTCTGTTTACATTCACATTTCAACGTACCGGTGGTTCGAGGATAAGGAAACAGGGGCACATTTAAAAGGTCGCTAGAAATGGTATGGAGTGCGACTAACCATTTACACCAAACTGAAAATCAAATGTCATTTTTACTTTAATCAGCCGCCTTTTGGCGGTTTTGCTTTAGGGAGTTCCCCCTCGCGCCCGCAACAAAAATAGTCATAGCCGTGGCTCACTTTGTTGCGCCCGCACCAAGACTATAACGATTTTTATTGCACTTGCTCATCCCCCATTCGCCATGCGGCAAGGGTTTATGACGCGCCCTGAAAAGGGCTTTCAAAAAACCCTAGAAACAAAGGCAGGCAAAGCAATGAAAACGAAACAACGTAATGATGTATATCAGGAAGTAACAAACATGATTATTGAAGCACTGGAAAAAAGCGTTAGACCTTGGGCAAAGCCTTGGAATGGTGGCTATACAGAGGGACGGATTGTTATGCCGTTGCGCCATAATGGGGAAGCATACAAAGGTATCAATGTTTTGATTTTATGGTCACTTTCAATTAAAAAGGGTTATCAGTCTGCCCATTGGATGACATACAGACAGGCTACAGAATTAGGCGGACAAGTAAAGAAAGGCGCAAAAGCCGCCCCTGTATTTTATGCAGGTAAATTATTGGTTGAGGATGAAAGCCAAAACAGTGAGGAAGAAGAGAAATTTATTCATTACATGAAATCCTATCGGGTTTTTAATGTTGAACAAATAGAAGGCTTACCAGAAAATTACTATTTAAAGCCGGAACAGCCGCCAGAGCTGGAAGAAATGGAACGTTTGCCATTAGCTGATAGCTTTATTGTTGGCACCGGCGCAGATATTCGCCATGGAGGAGATAGAGCGTTTCATAGCTTTTGTGGTGATTTCATTCAAATGCCCTATATGGAAGCCTTTAAAACAAATCATAGTTATTATGCAACTGTATTGCATGAGCTTAC
>JAGLKS010000280.1 GCA_023140905.1 Alphaproteobacteria bacterium
ATGCAACAATCGTTTACGGTGTAAATCATGATATTTTGAAAAAGGAAGACAAGTTGGTTTCCAATGCGTCTTGTACTACAAACTGTTTGGCTCCGCTTGCAAAAGTTCTTCATGAAACAATCGGAATTAAAAAAGGTTTTATGACCACTATTCATGCCTACACAGGAGATCAACGTCTAGTTGATGGTTCACATAAAGATCCGCGGCGTGCGCGTTCAGCCGCAGTAAGTATGATCCCAACATCTACAGGAGCAGCGAAAGCTGTCGGTATAGTTTTGCCAGAGCTAGCAGGCAAACTTGACGGTGTTTCTGTTCGTGTGCCAACACAAAATGTTTCTTTAGTTGACCTGACTTTTACATCTTCCAGAAAAACAACAGTAGAAGAAGTGAACGCAGCTGTCACCAAATATGCTGAAGGCGAGCTTAAAGGCATTTTAGGTGTTTATGATGATCCATGTGTGTCTATTGATTTTAATCATGATTCACGTTCTTCCATATTTTCGTTGGAGGACACAAAAGTCGTAGATGGGGATTTTGTTCGTGTTATGAGCTGGTACGATAATGAGTGGGGATATTCATGTCGCATGATTGATACAGCACTCGAAATGCACAAAAAAGGTTATGCATAAATAAATGCGCGATTTTACTTCAGTGTAAATACATTTTATTGAATCAAAATAAACTTTGCGATAAAATACATTTCATGGACTCCATGAAGATACAAGCAAAGCGGGCAATGCACACAAGAGGACAAAAGTCCTGTCTTGTGGTTGATTATGTTGTCGAAGCACTGGCAGGAGATCCCTCCTCCTCAATAAAACGTGCGCAGATATTGATTCATATTGATGAGAATCCGGGAATCACACAAACAGAGGTTATGAAATTTCTGGAAATAAAAAGCAAAACCACTATGAATCGGGAGATTGAGTGGCTATTCAATTACGGTTGTATCCACCGTCAACAGAATTACAAAGATGGCCGTACTATAAAGCTTGAAACATGTGGATATGCTAAAAGAGCGATTGAATCAGCCCTTGATTATTTTCCAAAACAGCACGAAGGTTTGCAAAATTTTCTAAAACAGTATATAAAAGTAATAAAGCAGGCGCGTCCTACGCTTAGAGATGCACGAATAATTGCAACGCTCTATGATAAAGTTAAGACGACCAAACCAGAGTTAATGGATAGTTTATATAACGGACCTGCTACAACGGATAATAGAGCATATAAAAAGCTCGTAGATGATGGGGTAATAGAAGATGATGTATAACCAACCGGACCTGCCCCTTAAGAGTGTTTTTGGTGGTGTTTCTGGATTTGTTACCAAGCCACAAATAGGTTTAACGTCAGCAATATGGGCTGATCTTAATGAGATATTTGGGATGCTATTTGAGGGCATAGCACAACCAGGTCAAGAACAACATGTACTACCGACGGTACAACCTGTATAAAAAGCTATAAAATTGAATAAAGACGTAGGCCTCGTATTATGAGGCCTTTTCTTTTGCGTGAAATTTGGTAAAACAAAGGAACTTTTATGAAACCGTAAAAGGAAAACGGCTGACACAACATTTACAAATGTTAGCATGATTTTTTAATTATTATATCAAAGGGGACAAGTTATGGCTCTGACACCTGCCGTTAAAAAAATTATAGATGGATACGAAAATGAAAATGCCGGGGTAAAAAGTAACCTTGTGCGTATGCTTAATAATGGAGCATTAGGCGGTACGGGTAAAATGGTTATTCTACCCGTTGACCAAGGTTTTGAACATGGTCCGGCCAGATCATTCTCTAAAAATCCAGTGGGCTATGATCCGCATTATCACTATCAACTTGCAATCGATGCAGGATGTAACGCCTATGCAGCGCCTCTAGGTTCTTTGCAAGCCGGTGCTGATACATTTGCAGGACAAGTTCC
>JAGLKS010000281.1 GCA_023140905.1 Alphaproteobacteria bacterium
TAAAGTCAGGGAGAAAATAAAATAGGTTACTATACCCATATGATCCGAAAAAAAAGCACCTCAATATCCGAGGCGCTTTTTATATATTCGAATTTATATTAACTGGAACGATTAATATGTGAAGCTGATGTCAATCACAGCGTCACTAAATACTGTTCCTGCGGTAGGTGTGCCGGAAATCGTAAGTGTTCCACCAAAACCGATTGGTTCTGCAATACCTCCTGTAACAATTGTTGCACGTGTTACGCCGTTATATGCGGCTGGAACGGCTGTATCTGTCAAAATTGTATCTGTGAATACGATGTTAGACAGTGATAGGTTCGCGTCAGTAAAGTCTGTTGTAACATTTCCTTCGATTTGAAGTGTTGTTGCAACCGGAGCAGTTACGTTAATGACACCTGATGCAGCTGGTGCTACAGTGTTTGATACTACTGAGCTACCGGCTCCGCCTACTGTACCGACTATAGGGGCACCGGATGTTACAGCACCCTGAGTGATTGTAGGTGTATCACCACCACCGATGTTTACAGCCCATGTACCAAAGTCCATGTCAGTTACATTAGCTGAAGTGATTGCCGCAGCTGTTGAGAATGTTGCACCAATTTGGGATGTAGTTTGTGCTTGTGAGTCTTGTACATTTATAAACGCAATTGCACTAACAGCGCCTAATAATGCGAGTTTTTTAATGTGATGAATTTTCATCGCTTATTTCTCCTTAGATTACATACTAGACTTAAAATGCTGTATGTAAATATGTTGATAATTCATAATTGCTAACAAAGACCGTTGAATCGGATGCTAAACGGTCGTGTCGAGTATACACCGATTCCCATACGATGGTACTCAAAAATTACTTTTTTCTTGAAGTAGAAACCTGTTTTAATTTCAGAAAAAGTTGATATAAATCATATATACCTAAATTGTGTGTTTTATTAGTTTCTTCTGCTTTTTTCTGCGTAATAACAAAGCAATATAAAGGCTTTCCCATGTTTTCGTGTGTTTGCCCATGTTTTGTGTGTAACGGGAATTTTCTTAAACGAGGAAGAATGTTGGACCTATTACAACCATATTTTTATACACAGAAAATTTTGTGCATATTGGTTTTAGTCCTATGCGGAAGTATATTTACGTCTTCGTCTAATGCAAAATCATTTGATACACGCGAGGAACTCAGGAAAGAATTTCTTCTTAGAATTGGTAAACGATACGAAGATATTGACCGGTTTATGGAAGGTCAGGGGATTGTTGATCCGAAAATTAAACTGCGTGGTTTGCCTGATGGTGAGTTCCTTATTTTTGATTTGGCGATACCTCCAAGGCTGCTTGTAGATGGAACTGTTTTTGCAGAGATTTACAAGCAAAATGTTGTGTTGTCATTGAAGGATTTTATAAACACAGTGCAATTTCCTATTATTTATGACGATAAAACGCAGACTTATGCAGGGTGGTTTATTCGTGAAGATAAAACATTCTTTTTGGATATAACTAAGGGTGTGGTGGTTGCTCATGGACAAGAATATAAGCTGGGGGAAGCTTCGTTAATTCGTGACGGGGATGTTTATGCTCCGGTCGAGAGTTTCGAATCTTGGTTTAAAATGACGATGGATGTGGATATTGGAACGCAGCATATTGTTCTTAATCCAGAACATTCTTTACCGGCAACAGAGCGTTTTGAAAGACGTCAAAAAGATTATAAGCGCCGCAAGACAGATCCTCCCAAATTACCGCGTTATGAAGATGGATACGAATTGATTGCTATGCCTGTTATTGATGTGTCAACGCGCAGTAGTTACAAGAAAAATAGCGGAAGTAAGTCAACAAAATCACATTCAATGAATATTCGGACGGCGGGGGAATTTGCTAAAGGCGCTTTAAATACAAATGCTTCTTTGAATAATACAAATCAATTGACAAGCGCCAGGTTTAACTATTTGCAGGAATCTGCTGATGCTGAGATTCTTGGTCCGGCTAAAGCGCGGAGGTTTGAGGCGGGGGATATTACGCCAACACGGTTACCTTTGACAGGGAGTTCTCCTCAGGAAATCGGGATACGTGTAACAAATAGAGATCCTTTGAACAATATTGTTTTACCGTCAACTCAAATTGCGGGTTATTTCTTTTCTGAATGGGATATTGAGTTATATCGTGATAGTACGCTTCTTGGGTTCCAACAGGCCGATGATGAGGGATATTACAATTTTGATAATATTCCATTATTACCTGACCGCAATGTTTTTCGGGTTGTTGCTTATGGTCCTCAAGGTGAAGTTCGTGAGCAAAGATTGAACGTTCCTTATGACCGGAACCGCTTGGCTGAAAGCGGCGGGGTTTATGATATTTCTCTTACCGTACAGGAGCGTAAGCTTTATGAGAAAACCGAATCCAACGATCAGGATTTGAATACGCTGCATTTCGTAGGGTTTTATGAGTTTCCTCTTTCCGGTTCCAGTGCCCTGCGTGTGGGTGGACGTTATCGTCAGGAAGAGGGGGCAAACAAGCTTTATACTGATGTGGCTTTATCAACAACATACAGGCAAGCACTTATTAATGCGGAAATTGCTGCCGATGAGCTTGGCGAGGTCGCCTCGTCTTTATCTG
>JAGLKS010000282.1 GCA_023140905.1 Alphaproteobacteria bacterium
GCCAGCCAATTTTGAATATGGGAATACACAAAATCCAAACCTTCCCACCAAAGTTACCGATCGTCGTGGGCACGTAACAATCTACGATTATGACGACAGGGGAAATGTTATAAAGATTACAAATCACCTGAACCGCATAGCAGAGTTTACCTATGATCCGCAGAATAACCTCAAAAGCCGAACTGACTTTCGCCTCGCTGGCCAAACAGGAAACAAAACAACTTTTGATTATGATGCAAAAGGAAACCTTACAGATATTTATAACCCCAAATTGGAAAACAGCCATTTTGCCTATGACATCAAAGGACTGGTTCTTACTTCCAGGGACGGGAATCTCAAAACCACTCATTATTCATACAATGATAATAGCAATCTGACCAAAATTACCGATCCGGAGGGAAACATCACAGAATTTCATTACGATTCAGCCGGTCGGTTACTCTGGAGAAAGGATGCGGAGGAGAAATACACCTATTATGAAAATGATGCAAATGACAACACAACTCAAATAAAGGATCATGATCAGGTGGCTATTTTTATCAACTATGATTTCAACAACAACCTGGAACAGGTGCGCTGGATCAATAAGGAAATTACGTCAGACACGGTTTATGGATATGATGAAACAGATCGTTTGGAAACTGTCAAGAACCCTTTGAACTTAACAACCACTTATAGTTACAACAACGACAATACATTGAAATCAAAAGTAGATGCTAAGGGACAAACTATCAGCTATGCATATGACAGCAACGCTCTTCTTGCAACTATACAGTATCCGGATCATACGCGAACAATTACACGATACAAAAACGGCCTGTTAAAATCAATTGGCTCTTTCAATGGCACAACTCACTTTGAATATAACGAGCTTGACCAGATCAAAAAAGTAACAGATCCTTATGGAAAGATTGTCCAATATACTTATGATGTCAGAAACAATCTTGAAAAGATTATTTATCCCGATGGGAAAGAAGTCATATACTGTTATGATTCTTTGAACAGGGTTACATCTGTTCAGGACTGGATAGGCGGCATGACCGAATATAAATACGATGCTGCAGGGAATCTAACCGAAATCATAAGGCCAAATGGCACAAAAGCGATCTATTCCTATGATGATGCTTCTCGTCTTACCGGAATTACAGAGCAGAAAACAGGGGGCGCTGCCATTTGTTCTTATGCTTATGCTCTTGATAGGGTGGGTAATCATCATTCCGTAGCAGCTACAGAACCATTGACAGGTGCAGTCCTGCCCAAAGATGTCTCCTACACTCATGACAAGGCCAACCATCTGCTTTCTGCAGGTTCTATTACCTACACGTATGACAATAACGGTAACAGGGCGACCAGTACGGCAGCCGAAGGAACCAGCTACACGTGGAACCATGAAAATATGCTGACAGGGATCGTTGAAAATAGTCCATCCAGATCAGTACAATACCTATACGATGGCATGAACAACCGCATTGCCAGGATTGAAGGGAGCAATACGACAAAATATGTGTTGGATTTGAGCGGTAATATGAGCCGAGTTTTGGCTGAAACCGATGAGAATGGAACGATACAGGCATATTATGTATATGGGCTTGGCTTGATTAGCCGTATTACACCTGACGAAAGCAGATGTTTTTATCACTACAATTACAGGGGAGATACCATTGCACTGACTGATGTTTCTGGAAGTGTAACGGATTCATACAGCTATGATGAATATGGAAAATTACTGGAGAGCACAGGCAGCACAGAGAATCCTTTCAAGTTTGTCGGACGGTATGGGGTGATGGATGAAGGAGACAATCTCTATTTCATGCGTGCAAGATTTTATGATGCAGAGGCAGGCAGGTTCTTGAGCGAAGATCCGCTTGGTTTTGAGGGTGGAGATTGGAATTTGTATGCGTATGTTGGTGGGAATCCGATGGTTGTGGTTGATCCAGAGGGTACTTCCTTAATAAATCCAATCAATGCTGTAGTTATGAGTGCTGTAGAATTGCCTTCTGTGGTTTATCATTACACACAACAAAGCTATTATACATATAAGATGCTTACTTCGTATTGTAAGGGTGAATATTATTATAGCGATATATATGGTAAGTTAGCCCAGGAAAGTACAGACAAAGTATTTAAAAGTTTCAAAACCATTGTTTTCGGTTCATTTAAAGCAAAAATACCTGGTAGTAAAAAAGCAACAAAAGTTTTGGGTAAAACAGGTGCATTGAAAATACTTGATATGAGAACTCGCAAAGGAATATTTGTTAAGAAAGTTTGGACAGTTGTTGGAAAAAAACTTAGGAATAATTTTGCAGAAAAAGCATTTGGAGCCTGGTAGCGTGTGGGTTAGGTTGAGGCACGAAACCCAACAAATAAGACTGAATTTGAAAGCCATAGATCAGCTTCGAGAAGAAGTTATTCAGCCTTATAAACGCAATAAACATGAAAAATAAGTAATAAGGAAGGATGGTACATTATGAGAAAAATTTACCAACTTAAGCTGATATTACTAACAATATTCCTATCATTGTATGTTTTTGCTTACTCTGCCCCAGCTCTTGGAGCACAGGTCACATATTGCACGCATATCGCTAATGTCGGGTGGTTGAGCTGGGTTTCGGATGGGCAAACCTCTGGTAGTCCTGGTTCCGGTAATCAAATGGAGGCTGTAAAGTTACAAACAGTAGGTTTTCCTTCTACTTATCACATTGATTACCAGGCACA
>JAGLKS010000283.1 GCA_023140905.1 Alphaproteobacteria bacterium
ATGAGCCGACAACCGGACTTGATCCCATTATGGCAGATGTTATTAATGACTTGATTGTTGAACAAGTTGATGGTCTTGGTGCAACTGCTCTGTCAATTACGCATGATATGGCCAGTGTCCGCAAAATAGCTGATTATATTGCAATGATATATGAGGGGCGCATTATCTGGACAGGCACTGTCGAAGAGCTCGATCATTCTGATAATCCTTATGTTGAGCAATTTATACACGGACGGGCTGATGGGCCGATAACACGCAGTGTTGCATAGAGAGATCAATATGTTCAGAAATACGCTCAGGAAGACAAAAGCGTTTGAGCCCATTAAAAATGGTGTGAATTGGAAAAAGGCGAAATGAAATTTTTAGGACGAGTTTTATTATTACTGTTTTCGCTTGGGTTTTTAGGAGCAAGTGCTGCATTTGGCGGATTTATTTATTTAATTAATTACTATGGTAGTGATTTACCTGATTATAGCCAGCTTCGTAACTATGAGCCACCAATCGTAACGCGTTTATATGCTGGTGACGGACATCTTATGGCTGAGTTTGCTCAGGAAAAGCGTGTTTTTGTACCTGTTGCATTTATTCCTGATTTGGTAAAACATGCATTTATTGCTGCAGAGGATCAGAATTTTTATCATCATAGCGGCGTAGATATGAAAGCGGTGGCTCGTGCTTTGGCTAAAAACTTAATCAATAAAGCACATGGCATCAATCGTCGTCCAGAAGGGGCTTCAACAATAACCCAGCAAGTAGCTAAAAACTTTTTTTTTACCAACGAAATATCTTATGAACGAAAAATAAAAGAAGCTATTATTGCTTACCGGATTAATAAGACACTGGGCAAAGAGCGTGTCTTGGAAATCTACCTCAATCAGATTTATTTAGGTGGTGGCGCACATGGCGTGGCATCAGCATCTCTGTATTATTTTAATAAATCACTGGATGAATTAAACATTGCCGAAGTTGCATATCTGGCAGCTTTGCCAAAAGCACCTAATAACTATCATCCTGTGCGCAATCATAAAGAGGCCTTGACGCGCCGTAACTGGGCAATTGGCCGTATGGAAAATGAAGCTTATATCACCAAATCACAGGCAGAGCTGGCCAGACTTGTTCTTTTGGAAATGAAACAAGATACAAGCGCGCATGTTGATGCTCCCTCTTTTGCTGAAGAGGTGCGTCGCGAATTATCGGAACGCTATGGCGAAGACAGTCTTTATAAAGGTGGGCTGGTAGTTAAAACATCGGTTAATCCGAAGCTACAGAAAATTGCAGAAGAGTCTTTACGTAAAGGGCTTATGGTGTATGACAAACGCCATGGTTGGCGTGGTCCGGTTGCTTCGATAGAAAATATAGGAGATTGGCGTAAGAATCTTTCTCAAATTCAACCACGGACAGATATGCTAAAAAATTGGGATTTAGCTATAATTCTGAAAGTTGATAAAGAAACTGCAAAAATCGGTTTTGCAGATAAAGATAAACAAGCCGGAATTATTAAATTAGAAGACACAAAATGGGCGCGTTCATATGAAAATGAAGGCAATGCACTTGGCCCTGTTGTTTCTTCACTCAAACAAGTTTTGAATGTTGGCGATGTGATTATGGTTGAACCAAAGTCAGAAGAAGAGGTTAATTCTGAGAACAAAGAAATGAAAATCAATGCATCAATATCCTATCTTTTGCGGCAAATTCCTACCATTCAGGGTGCATTAATTGCTTTAGATCCGCATACTGGTCGTATATTGGCTATGCAAGGGGGATGGAATTACCGCTATGGTTCTAGTGAATTTAATCGCGCTACACAAGCTAAACGTCAACCGGGATCAGCTTTTAAGCCATTCGTCTATCTAGCTGCGCTTGATAAAGGCTTTACACCAGCGACACTGATTCTTGATGCCCCATTTGTTTTGGAAGATGAGATATCTGGGCCATGGAAGCCAACAAATTATTCCAATGAATTTTACGGCCCTACGACGTTGCGTATGGGGGTTGAGAAATCCAGAAACCTTATGACAGTACGTTTAGCCGATTTTCTTGGTATGGAATTAATTTCTAAATACTCTGACCATTTTGGCATTACAGACCATATGCAACCATTACTGGCAAACTCACTAGGCTCGACGGAAACAACGTTGCTCCGCTTAACATCAGCATATGGAATGATTGTTAACGGAGGAAAAAAGATAACTCCGACTTTTATCGATAGGGTGCAAGATCGGTATGGCCACACAATTTTTAAGCATGATGATCGTCCCTGTTATGTATGTGGAGGGATGATTAAATGGGAAGATCAAGCTGTTCCCGATGTCCCGGATAGCAGGGAACAAATCGCTGATCCTAGAACAACGTATCAGATGGTTTCTATTATGGATGGAGTGGTTCAACGTGGAACAGGCCGACGGCTTAAATCTTTGGGCCGCCCTTTAGCTGGAAAAACCGGAACAACAAATGAATCTCGTGATGCTTGGTTTTTAGGATTTACACCAGATCTTGTCGTTGGTGTTTTTACAGGGTTTGATAATCCCAAATCTTTAGGAAAGCGTGAAACAGGATCTTCTGTGGCTGTTCCGATATTCAAAGATTTTATGACGCATGCTACGGCCGATCAATCGCCAACACCTTTCCGTAAACCTGAGGGGATCAAGAATATTCGTATTAACGCTAAGACGGGCGTACGGGCTAAACCGGGAGATAAGAATGTGATATGGGAATCTTTTGTAAGTGGTACAGAGCCGGGAGATGATATGTATATTCTCAATGAAGTCGGGATTTCTCTTCTTCCAAGCTATGGCTATAATTCTTATAACAACGCGCAAAGTCAAAGTAACGGAGAGGGGGGGGGCTCTTTTATTATGAGTGATCCTCCATCATCAGGGACGCAACAACCTTCCTCTGTCTCGACAGGGAGCGGCTTATATTAAATGGACTGGTATGTTTATATTATTCACTGTAAGGACGGGTCATATTATACAGGAATTACAAACGCACTTGCTCGCCGCATAGAGCAGCATAATACTGGAAAAGGGGCTAAATATACAAAAGGACGTAGGCCAGTTAAACTAGTTTATCATGAGCAGCAACAAGATCGTTCTAGTGCATCCATGCGTGAGATTGAAATTAAATCTTTATCAAGAGAGCAAAAAGAAAACCTAATCAAAGATTCGTAGGTTCGTTTTGTATATTTTGGATACGTTTAAGCAGCATAAGGGCTTCGTTTGTATCCTTCGAATCAGAAAAAACAAACTTATTCTTTTCTATATCTATGTAATAGCGCCGAGCATGTGTGTAATAAAACGTAATAAGATCATCATAAGCCTGAATTAACTTTTCTTCACGCATAAAAAACGTAATGTAATGATCTAATTGTTTAATAGTCATATCATTCCATTGTTTCAGGAAAATTTGCTGTAATTCACTGTCATTATCTTTCAGGTCGTTACGAATTTTATCCGAGTAATGCCCAAAAAGATTTACGATATCTTCTCCTTGAGCACGTAAAGTAGGCGCCAAATCTTCCTTAAACAAGGTATAATTTTGTTTAGAAAAAGCCACAGTTTTGTAATGAATAGGAATGGTTATCTTTTTTAATAACAAGCGCGATTTCTTATAGAGATTAGCTTTGTGAACCAGTTCACTTGTGAAATTATTTAAGTAAGCATCAAATAAAGCCTGTATCTCAGATTTATGTTCTTTCCGCTCTTTTTGTTTTGTAAGCAAGGTTGTTTCATGTGTAGCAATAGCAGCTTCGTGCTTCGTTCTATCTTTGTGTAACACGTTACCAATAGCAGCCAAAAATAAACACAGAGCCAACCCTGCCCAAAAGAACGTCTTTTGCTTCTTTCCTGATTTTGCCATTTTTCTTTATGCTATTATTCTTAAGTGAAACTACTATAAACATCACTCTAGCAATAAAAGGTCTTCTGTTGCTGGAACATGAAGCTTGAGAAGTTTTTTCTGCTCATAGGTGAGTTTGTATAATTTATCGAGTGCTTTTGCAAAATATTCATAAGCCCCGAATTTAAAGAATTTCACGCTTCGTTCAGACGTATCATAATAATAACCGCCGCCTTGTTTGATAATAAAGGCAACCAGAGCACGATAAGTATTTAAAAACTCATGCTGCATTTTAAAGTAATTGTTAGCACGTTGTTCATATTCTGCAATTTTTTCCGACCACAATTTATCGAGAACATCATAATCAGCCAGGCGAATGGTTTCTTTTATATGGAGATATTCACGGTTTGCAGCATCAATATTTTTATGTAGTTTTTTATAATTTTCATTCAAGTTAACCATAGCATTATTCATGGTTTCTGAAAATTCTGCCATGTAGCGGGTCGTCTGGAAATGTTCAGAAGAAATCAAATTATATAGTTTCTTCTGATAATTAACATCACTCATAGCGTAGTTCCATAGAGATACGTATAAAGTATTATATAGCACATCAATCTTTTTAGCTTGTTGCACACTGGAAACCTGTGAAGAAAAAATCTGTGGAATAATGGGTGTTGTTTTGTTTTTTTCTTCTGCAATTTGTTGTCCCGGATAATATCCATGATATTGGGCATGAGCACTTTTCAAACAAGGAAAACTAATCAGGCTTGCAGTCAATAACAAAGAAAAAACAAGGCCGGAGATATTTATTATATATTTCATCATGATTGTATCATTAAGTTATGT
Organism: Alphaproteobacteria bacterium; assembly: GCA_023140905.1. Classification (GTDB taxonomy): domain Bacteria; phylum Pseudomonadota; class Alphaproteobacteria; order Micavibrionales; family Micavibrionaceae; genus UBA1672. The sequence goes on from JAGLKS010000283.1 coordinate 4,684, forward strand.
TGTGTCTCGTAGCAGCAAGTTTATATGGATTACTACTTTAATCTCTCATATTTATGCTGTATCAACACCATAAAGTAAAGAAATTGAATCAGAATTATATTGTGACTTTTACACGTAAACCACCAGCTAAATTTATTTATGATCCTCCGCAAGGGCCTTTGGAGGTCCTTTATGAAGATGAGGATATTCTTGTTTTAGACAAACCATGCGGGCTTTTAAGCGTTCCAGGGCGTCGTCCTGAACATGCAGATAGCCTGCAAAACCGCGCTCAGGAACAATACCCACAAGCGCGCATAGTTCACCGTCTTGATGAACCGACTTCCGGCGTTATTATTATGGCAATGAACGCGCAAAGCCATCGAAATATCGGATTACAATTTGAACGTCGTAAAACACAAAAAATCTATATCGCTAAAATTTGGGGACATATAGACGAAGATCAAGGCGAGGTTGATTTACCATTGCTTTGTGACTGGCCAAATCGTCCTTTGCAAATGGTAGATTATGAGCAAGGCCGGGCAGCTCAGACCGGATGGGAAGTTTTAAAGCGTGAATGTATTAACACTCAAGGGCAAGAATATCCAGTTACGCGTATAGCATTATATCCCAAGACTGGACGTTCTCATCAATTACGTGTTCACATGATGGAGCAAGATCATCCGATTCTAGGCGATGAATTTTACGCACATGATAAAGCCTATGCTTCTTCATCAAGATTATTGCTCCATGCTCATAAGCTGATGATCTATCACCCTAAAAATGGGGAAAAGACGTGGTTTAAATCCCCATGCCCTTTTTGATAAAGTAGCTTCACTTAAGAATAGTACAGAAGTCTGCCAATGAATTTTTTTGAGTATCAATATCGATCTGGATCAATATCTTTCTGGCCGATTTAGCCATGCTGTTTGTATCCACCAATCAGGATTGTCTTTTTCAATAGATTTAGCAGCTTTTTTTGCGTCTGACATAGTTTCAAAAACCCCGTAACATGTTGCGCCAGAACCACTCATTTGCGCAAACAAGCAATTCTTTTGTGTCTCTAGTGCAGCCATAACATTGCGAATCTCCGGTAAAAGAGAGATGGCCCCGTCATAGAGGTCATTATCAAGCCGCTGCAAAAACGCAACGAATTCAAAGACAGACGAAAATCCCGCAGGCATAGCCATATTGTTTTTATAAGTTTTGTTAATGCTGTGTAGAAAGACATCCGGTGTTGAGCAAGTGCGCAAAGGATTTACCAATATAATAGGCACTTCCGGCATAAGAGGTGCAGGTAACAGCTCATCTCCAACGCCCTGAACAAG
>JAGLKS010000284.1 GCA_023140905.1 Alphaproteobacteria bacterium
ATGGTCAGTTTACTAATGCCATTGCCTCGCACACTCAAACAGACGGAAGCGATTTGAATACCTATTTAGACAAACTCTTTGAGGTACTCGATACCCCCGAAAAAGACCGAAAGGATTTGCCCGCCTACCTCAATGTTTTTCCTTATGTAAATGGTGGCTTGTTCGGACAAAGGTTGCAAGTCCCATCTTTTACAAGACGCTCACGACAAGCGATTATCGACAGTGGAGATTTGGATTGGTCGGCCATCAATCCTGATATTTTCGGTTCCATGATGCAAGCGGTGGTTACTCCAGAACATCGGGGAGATTCAGGCATGCACTACACTTCTGTACCCAACATCATGAAGGTGATGGAGCCGCTTTTCCTGAACGATTTGAGAGAAGCTTTTGAAAAAGCCAAAGGCAATCAGAATAAGCGCAATGCGTTGCTCGAAAGATTGCAAAATATTAAAATATTCGATCCTGCTTGTGGTAGCGGTAATTTTTTGATTATTGCTTACAAAGAACTTCGCAGATTAGAGATGCAAATTTTTAAAGATAATCGTAGTGCTCTGCCTATCTCGGGCATCTCTCTTGAGCAGTTTTACGGCATTGAACTGGATGATTTTGCTCATGAAATAACTCAACTATCTCTCTGGTTGGCAGAGCACCAAATGAATGTGGAGTTTTTCAAACAATTTGACTGCACCAACCCCACGCTACCGCTTAAAGAATCGGGAAATATTGTACATGGGAATGCCTGCCGGATTGATTGGGAAATGGTTTGCCATAAAAAAGAAGGCGATGAGATTTATGTTTTGGGAAATCCACCTTATCTGGGAGCGAGGATGCAAGATGCAATTCATAAATCAGATATGGATTTTGTATTTAGTTCTTTTTCTAATTATAGGGACTTAGATTATATTGCGTGTTGGTTCTACAAAGGTTCACAATATATTAAAGGTGCGAACTCAAAACTTGCGTTTGTAACGACAAATTCAATATGTCAAGGACTACAAGTTGGTCTATTGTGGCCCAATATCTTCAATTTAGATATTGAAATCTGTTTTGCCCACCAATCTTTCAAATGGCAAAATAATGCAAAAAGTAATGCAGCTGTAATTGTTGCAATTATTGGTTTGTCAAATATTAATAAAGCAACCAAAGCAATCTATTATAATGGATTGAAAAAGGAAGTAAATACAATAAATGCTTATTTAAGTGATGGAGCTAGCACAATCGTTAAAAGACGATCAAAACCATTGTCTTTTTCTAAGGAAATGTCTTTTGGAAATATGCCCAACGATGGGGGGGTTGATTCTTTCGGAATCTGAAAAGAATGATTTATTGAGTCAAAGTCCCAATGCTGAAATATTTATCAAAAAATTTGTAGGAGCCTCAGAGTTTATCAGGGGCAATGAACGTTTTTGTTTGTGGATTGAAAATGAAGATATAGAAAAGGCGAAAGCTATACACTTCATTGCAGAACGAATAGAAAAAACAAGAAAACATCGTTTAAAAAGTAAAGACAAAGGTACAAATGCTTTAGCTCAGCGATCACATCAGTTTAGAGATACAAATGTACCTATTAACGATCAAATAATTATGCCAAGTGTATCTTCGGAAAGAAGAGTGTATATTCCTTGTGACTTTCTTTTCCCAGATACTGTGATTTCAAATTCTGCCCAAGTAGTTTATGATGCAGAACCTTGGCTTTTGGGAGTTTTAAAGTCAAAAATGCACATGGTTTGGGTTAAAACTGTTGGAGGAAAATTAAAATCAGATTATAGGTATGCAAAAGACTTAGTTTACAATACTTTCCCTTTTCCCCCTATTCCTTACAAACGCAAACAAGAAATCACCCAATGCGTATTGCGCATATTGGAAGAACGGGAAAAGTACCCAGAGAAAACACTTGCTCAGCTTTACGACCCCGACAAAATGCCCGAAGGTCTAAAGGAAGCTCACCGTCTCAATGATTTGGCTGTGGAACGTTGCTACCGTAATAAACCTTTTGATAGTGATGAAGAACGGCTGGAATATTTGTTCAATCTCTATGAAAAGATGATTGCTGAAGAAAAGGAGAATTAGTATGCCCGATATAGTACATGTAACATACAACCAGACAGGTGAAAGCACTCAAACCAACTCTATGGGTATGCGTGATATGCAAGCACGTGCTTTTGAAGCTCGTGATGCTCAATATTTATTACTTAAAGCCCCTCCTGCTTCGGGAAAGTCTCGTGCTTTGATGTTTTTGGCTCTGGATAAACTGAAAAATCAGGGCGTTGAAAAAGTGATAGTCGCCGTTCCTGAGCGTGCCATTGGAAGTTCATTTGCTAAAACTGATCTGAAAACGCATGGTTTTTTTGCTAATTGGACACCCAATGATCAATATAACCTTTGCACTCCTGGGAGTGAAGGAAGTAAAAGCAAGGTGCAGGCTT
>JAGLKS010000285.1 GCA_023140905.1 Alphaproteobacteria bacterium
TAATCCATTCGCGGGTATCGTGAATATTATTACCCGTTGATAAATCCATCACCGTATCTGAACCCCAACGCAACGCCCATACCATCTTATCCACCTCTTCACCGATAGAGCTAGTCACCGATGAGTTGCCAATATTAGCGTTGACCTTCACCAAAAAGTTACGGCCAATAATCATAGGCTCGCTTTCAGGATGGTTGATATTAGCCGGAATAATAGCCCGCCCTTCAGCAACTTCCTTGCGCACAAATTTAGGCGTTATGAATTCAGGAATGTTAGCTCCGAAGCTTTCTCCATCTTTTGCACGTTCATGTACCGTTTTGCGGCCTTCATTTTCACGGACAGCAATATATTCCATCTCCGGTGTTATAATACCTTTTTTAGCGTAGTGCATTTGAGTGACATTAGCGCCTGCTTTTGCGCGCAAAGGTTTTTCCGGAGAGACGGGAAAGCGCTCATGTGTGATATAACTGTCCTCTTTATGACCGTTATCTACAGGTTTGACCTTACGCCCTTCTACGCGCTCAACATCGCCGCGCTCAAAGATCCATTTCCCGCGCACTCTGGGCAAACCACGCATAATATCAAGCTGTGCGCTTTCATCTGTGTAAGGACCAGAGGAGTCGTAAACAGTAAGACTTTCACCATCGCTTAAATTAATCTCACGCATAGGCACTTTAAGATCACCGACATAGATTTTCTTTGAAGCTTGCAGCGACCCTTGCGTAACATGCGTAGTAGAAGGACATGTCTCACGCCCGGAAAAATTATCAGCCATTAATAAAATTCCTTGATATTTATGTGCAAAATTATGCTCTAGGGAAATAACCTATTACACTCTTAAATTACGTTGTATAATAGGTGTTCGCGTCCATGTCACGCATTTCCATGCTTATTGCACATGCTTTGACTTTATCTTCTATCTCGCCTTTCAAAGCTTTAAAAACCGCATCACCGTATTTGCGTTTGGTTTCTAAATCACGGCCTTCTTTTAAACTCAATGTAACATGCACCATATGTCCGCGCATTTCCTGTTCACCCACCGCAGCATATCGACACATACACGAACGTGTTTTAATAACGGATTTATTAACTCCTTGCTGCGCCAATGTATTGTGCAGCTTCAATATAAGGGATGGAATCTCTATAATTTCCCCAATTGTTTTTGAATATTCAACGAATATATGCGGCATATATGTTCCCTTTCTCTATGCCTGTTTTAACCGGCAAAAGCATTAATATTATAATTAGCATAGGCACTAAAGTCTTGCGCTTAGAAAGGTGATTGTCAAGTCACCTCAAAAAGTTTATAACCGCTTATGTGCTGTTAGGAGGCTAAATCATGAAAAACCGTTTCGTCAGATGGACTATATATTTCGCTATTGGAATTGCTATTGGAATTGGTGTTTCTTTTTATCAGAAACAACAAAAGATGGATGAAGGGGTTATCGAAGTAACGCTTGATGACCTGCAAGAAGAAAGCATCAAAATACCAAATCGTGAGGAAACTCTTGCTGTTGGTGCAGAAGCTTTGCAAGGTGCTAAAGACATTCTTGAGAGCATTGAAGAAAATATTGAGGCTGTTAAAGAAAATGTAGAAGAAATTATTACTGCCGATGAAAATGCAGAAGAATCAACAATATCTGAGAACATAGAAGAAGCTGTAGAAACTATGGAAAATGTCGTTGGCGAAGATGCCGCTGTAGTAGAAGACCTTCCTCCTGCTCTTACACCTATGCCGGAATAGGACTTTTAAATTTTTCTAATTGTGAAAAGGGAGCCAAAAATCTACGGCTCTCTTTTGTTTTTGTCTCACATAAATAGCATCATCCAACGTAGATATCCGTACAACTTCTTCACTCCTGCTACATACAAAATACATTTACAAAATATTTTGTCCCCAGAAATTGTTTTAAAAAAACGGCTAAATCCTTTCTAGGTCTTACAAAAACTGTAACTATATGGGTGTAATTTCGAATCACTTGGTGCGTTCGCACCATTTTCTCTTATGTTAAGATCAAGGTTTCAGATGAAGATGTCCTACACAAGGTATGTAACGTCTATTTTGTTCGTCTGTTTTGTAGCCGGCTTTTATTTCGTATGCAATGTTGTTCACGCTGATGAGCCAAAGCTCTATTTCTATCCTGAATTAAAATGGAGTGTTAAACGCTTAAATCCTGATAATGACGCGCCTCCTGTTTGCTCTATCAGCAATCAGCTTAATAATGGTTACACCGTTGAGATGTCAGGAAATAGTGCCGCTTTTGACACACTCAAAATCGATTTCAGTCAAAACGTCTTTCAAAAAGGTCTGAAATACGAAGTACAATATCTAGTGCCAGGTGCATCACGTCTTATCGTTGCCTCAAAAGCTGAGAAGCCGAGCATGATTACCAGTAACCTGACACAATATCCCACATTTGCCGAAGAACTGAGCAATGTTGGTGTTATGGATATTCAAATCAGGAATAACCGGTTCCGCCTATATCTAACAGGCTTGAAAGCAAAAATGGCCGCTTACAACAAATGCGTAAGTGGAGCACAGGTTAGCGATGCACATCCGCAACAAGATCAAATAAAAGAAAAATACACTCCCTCGCAGTCCGCCTCTGCTAGTATAGCACCCCCGCCGCCAGCTATATCAAATGAAGAAAAAACAGCCTATACAAAACAGAATGAACCTAGTTATATCGAAAATCTTGCTAAAAAACTAAGTCGTGGAAATCAAAATTATGAAGCAACAAGCTTAGTAAGAACAAACAACAAAGGCCAAATGGAAAGTAAGATAAGAAAAAGCCATGTCCAATCCCCTGCGCCCGTATATACAATAACAAAAAATAAAGAGCCTATTGTTTTGGATCTGACAAAAAGCAATGCCGATTCTATGCTGACAAATATTTCCAATTACAAAACTGTAGTGAAAAGCAAATCAGTAAAAACTGTTACAGAGAAAGTTGCGCAAATTAAACCAGCCAGCGGAACAGTGTCTGGACAATCTTCTAATAATAACTTTGTTGATATGCGTAACAAAATTTCTTCCCTTGAACAGAAAATAAAATCGTTAACTGACAAAAACGAAATACTCAATGACGAGTTAATGACAACACTTCAAGATGGGGAAAAAGAGCGTTTATCCGTTTCATCAGATAATTGGAACCTTGAACGTGCCACCATGCGCTATAATGAAGCAGAACGCCAGACACAGAGACTTGGGCGACAGCTTCAAACACAACAAGCACAATGTAACCTTGAGAAATCAGAATTAGAAGAAATGTTGTTTGACCCTAAACTTACGAGTCAACAACAACTTACAAAACTTTCTTCTTTAGAAAAGAAATTAGATCAAGCAAAAGCCAATATATACAACCAAAAGCTTCAGTATGAAGCTCGGATAATGGCTTTAAAACAAAAGCTCGGGGCACGATAGAACGCCCGTGATTTCGAGCTATCTTGAAAAACTGCGTAAACTGCGTTTTCTGTGTAAATTTGTATCTATATCTGAGTATTATTTACCTTTTTGTTTGCACCGCATATTTAAGGTGAGAAGCAAAACTTTGTGTAATAGCCTAATTTTACTGAGTAAAACTAGAGTAATACTTAAGTACAAACTAAGTATTTTACCTTCTACTTTTGCTGCGTAAAAAAAGGCCGGACACCCCTCCCCGGCCTTTTTTCTTTTTCATATATAGAAACAATTGCACTGTTTTAAGCTTGTATTATTATTTAATTGACAGGATAACGAAAATAAGGCACTTCAACACTTCATAAAACATAATGTATAAACAACATTATAATGCGATGTTAAATGAGAGGATAATTAGAGTGACTACGGCAACAGCATCAAACCCTATGGGATTAAAGAGAATTTGTACAAATTGTGGAATCCGCTTTTACGATATGAATAAGCGCCCGATTATTTGCCCTTCCTGTGAGGGAGAATTTACTATGGAGACCAAGCTTAAGAGCCGTCGCGGTCGCGCCAGTGCCAGTATCGTGGAAGCAAAAGAAGCACCGCCAAGTAAACCGGCAAATAAAAAAAGTGTAAAAGAGGATATTCCAGCCACTGAAACTGATGATGATGATGATGAAACATCGTATAATGTACCGGAAGACGAAGATGGAGATGAAGATGATGGTGTAGAAGCCGTTAGCCTTGATGATTCGGATAAAAGCAAAATAAATAATGATAATAATGATGATGATTCTGCATTAAATGATGAAGACACGCTTGATGATATTCCAGACTTTGGTGATGAAATTGATGATGATCCTGATGATGATGATACATTGCTGGAAAAAGATGATGATTAATGGCTCTTAAGATCAGGACCTAACAATAAAGATTATCAGGGGGCAATTTCGCCCCCTTTTTTGTAAACGTCGTAGAAACTTTGCTTGGAAATATAGTTGTATAATAGCTTCACTTAAGAATAGCACAGCATCAAAGAGAATCACTTCAACACAATTTTGACAGATTTGAGCGCACTTATGGAAAAAAATATGCTGGTAATATCCAAAGAAAAAGTCTTGACAATATTGCCACATGCTCAGCTGGTCACACAGTTAATTTCCACTAAATTTGATTCAAATTTTTCTTGTACACCCAAAAAACCTAGACATGCCAAAGCAGTATAGATTCCATTAACAGATGGTAAGAAAGTGAATACGTGCTTATTCGCGATTCGTCCACTTTTTTATCCAAAAGAGAATCTAAAAAACTTCACGAAAATTGACTTTGGTCAATTTCAATGCGGTTATTTTGTGTATCCTAGTAATCATAACCACAACATCTTGTGGTTTGCTCACTAAAAGACAGATTTCATACTATATCTTTGCCTAAAAGCTAAGTGCGGTTTTTTGTCTCAATTAAAACGCACAAATGAACAACGAGGATGCTAAATCATGCCGGATGCCCTTGCACAAAAACTATCTCCTTCCAA
>JAGLKS010000286.1 GCA_023140905.1 Alphaproteobacteria bacterium
AAAAGCAGCAAATTCAGCTCCTGCCCGGATAATTCCCAAAAAAACAGAAAAGCTTGATTTCATCGCAGGCGATTTCGTTGTTTATCCGGCACACGGAGTTGGACAAATCGAAGGTGTTGAAGTTCAGGTAATTTCCGGCATGGAAGTGACCCTCTATACAATCAGCTTTGAAAAAGACCGTATGCGCCTTAAACTTCCGGTCACAAAAGTAAAAATTTCCGGTCTTCGTAAACTTTCTTCCAAAGATCGTTTAAAGGATGCCTTAGCTACTTTGCAGGGACGTTCACAAGTGCGCCGCATCATGTGGAGCCGCCGTGCCCAAGAATATGAAACAAAGATCAATTCCGGTGATCCTGTCTCTATTGCCGAGGTCCTTCGTGATTTGAAGCGCAGCAACGATGACACAGAGCAATCCTACAGCGAACGTCAAATCTACCAATCTGCATTGGAAAGACTGGCTCGTGAGGTAGCTGCTGTTGACGACATTACAGAAATCAAAGCAACAGAAAAACTTGAGGATCTGATGGGAAAGGTTTCTGCTTCTCCGGCCAATAACGAAGAAGCCGATTGTAATGATGCCGATGATGAGGAAAAAGCTAAAGCAGCTTAAAGCTTTTCATTAAACGGAACTACTATATATAACATAAGCGCTCAACGAAGCTAGCCCTTCCTGAGCGCTTTAATTTTGTGTATTATACATCCACTTAAAACCTAGGATCAGGATCTAGTAACGCGCCACTATCTTATACAATCCCCCGACTTTAACCGCTTCCTCTGCACTCATACCATTAAGCAGCCGGAAACGTTCTTCCTTATACTCATCCACAGCCATACGCTTTACCAAACTGGAAACATTATCGCCCGAATGAGCTGTGATAATCCTAATACGGTAAGGTCCGTAGATATTATAATCCGCCTCGCTCATCCTGCGAAAACTGTAAGTTGCCTTCTTCAAAGCATCAAGTTGTGCCTTTGTTGGATAAGATGGAAGAATTACCTGAAAACGTGCAATCTTATCCTCCGCCCACTGCACAGCAATAAGCTGTATCTTGGTAGATTTACCACTAACATTCCCTTCAATAGATGCTGTAGTGGCTTTCATCCCGCCTATGATAATCTCCTCAGCACTTTCAACGTTCTGCCCTTTAAGCCAGATATCCCTCAAAAAGCGCATAGGACTAGCCCGTTCAGCATTCCCTTCCAGATCAAAAATAATCATCGAACCACTTGATGATCCTTTTCCCTTAGCCACCACCTGAGAAGAACTGTTATAGAGCTTGTAATCTTCAGGCACGCTGAACATTAAACCAAGCTCGGGATGCACAAAATTATTACCGCGAATAAACCCTTGTGCCGCACTATCACCGTAGAATATACCATCTATAACACGTAAATAAGCATCACGCCCGACAGCCCCGTTATTAGCTCCACCCAAGCCTTGAGCCTGAATTCTCGTTTTGTTAACACGCGCTGCCGTTGCAGGATGTGTGGAAAATAAACTATTCATAGCATCAGACGACTTATTATCTCCCGCCATTTTCTTTTCTAAAGCACTCTGAGCTTGCAACCGTGAAAGAAAATCTGACATAGCCAGCATATTATACCCCGAATAATTCAGATACCGTAGAGCAAGCGCATCAGCTTGATTCTCCTGATCGCGTGAATAAGACTTAAGATACAGATCACTTCCCACGCTCAAAGCCTGAGAAACACCCGTACTATCAATCGCTACAGATAAAATTGTTGTTCCAATACTCGTAACGACACTGCGTGAATAACGCTCAGCTGAATGACGCGCTGTGACATGCCCTGCCTCATGTGCAAGGACAGCCGCTACTTCTGCTTCACTACATGCCAAAGCCAAAATTCCGCGTGTGACATAAATATATCCTCCCGGCAATGCAAAAGCATTCACCACTGGACTATCCAGTAAATGAAATTGGTATTGTACGTCAGGACGTTCCGTATTAGCTGTAACCTTCTTTCCAATTTCCGATACATACTTCTGCAAACGTTTATCGTCATAAAGAGTATATTCTGTAAGGACTTTCCGATGCTCTTCCGCACCGATTTGTTTTTCCTGCGCAGTGTTCATAAAAGCCGTAAACTGCTTTTCTCCTGTAGCAGGATTAGTCGAACACGCTCCCAGTAAAATTAAAAGAATGGAAAATAAAAATAAACGCTTGAACATCGTTCCAACTCGCACGCATGATAGGGTCATGAAAAAGAGTTTAACGATAAGTATAGTTTTTACCACCCTGTTTCTGTGCATAGCCTCAGGCTTTCCACATTATGCGCAAGCAGGACAAAAAACATCTGGTACCCCACAGCCTCTTATTCTTTCTGAAGGTGATTTCAGCGACATGCATAAATCAGGCACAAGCACAGTTAGCGAAGTCATAAACCCGATGACAATCATGCTTGAGGATAAACGCATAATCACATTGGCAGGTTTGGATTTTCCAGACCTTGATTTCTACAACCCCGGAGATCTGTCCGTCACTGCTCAAAAAGTTCTGGATGATTTTCTGACCGGTGAAAAAGTTGCTGTCTATCAAACCTCAAAATCAGATCAAGGGCGCATAAACCGCATGGGATATCATATTGCCCACCTTGTACGCATTAACGATGGTGCTTTAAAAGGAAACCAAAATAAAAAAGGTAAAGATGTCTGGGTACAGGGATTAATGCTATCACTTGGATTAGCACGTGTCCGTACAACAAAATATAACCGCGATATGGCAGCACAAATGCTGGCTCTTGAGGATATAGCCCGCAAACAAAAGGACGGGTTGTGGAACATGTCTGATTACATCTTGCTAACACCGGAGCAAGCCAAAGCACATATTGGCAGCTACCAACTCATTGAAGGTGTTGTCAAAGGAATCACAATGCATAAGAACAAGACCTATATTAATTTTGGGCATAACTGGCGCAAAGATTTTACTCTGGGTATAAGCGGCTCTAATGCCCGCACATTTCGCCGTGAACACATAGAACCCCGCGAATGGAATGGTGCAACTATGCGCGTGCGGGGCTGGATAGAAAGCTTTAACGGTCCATATATTGAACTGGATCACCCGGAACGTGTGGAGATATTGTCTTCGACGCAACCCATTAAATCTAAATCCAGTGAAGAAAATGAAAACACCCCTATCACCCAAAAAGGTACAGCTCTACCTGCCTATAATCAATAATCTTGATTTCTATAGTTGAGAAAAAAGATATTAATGTCTATAAAAGCCTAACGCTTTTTCATAGTAATAAATTACAAGCGTTAATGAATGACACTGAAATACTGAAATAAGGAAAAAGTTATTATGTGTTTTAGAACATTAAAAGATATTGATGTTAATGGAAAAACTGTTCTACTCAGAGCTGACTTGAATGTTCCAATGAAGAACAACACAGTCACCGACTGTATGCGGATAGACCGCCTGAAACCTACAATAAAGTATCTACGTAAACACAATGCAAAAATTATTATCCTTTCACATTATGGTCGCCCAAATGGAAAACGGGTTTTTGATATGTCTATGGGGTTTATTGCCCCTGTGTTGCAAACACGCTGGAATGTTCCAGTAAGCTTTTCACCTGATACAATCGGCGATCACGTAAAAGAAAGCATCGCACACCTTCCACCTAAGAGTATTGTCCTTCTGGAAAATGCGCGTTTCCATAAAGAAGAAAAAAAGAATGATGACAAATTTGCTAAAGAACTTTCCAAATTAGCGGATATTTACGTTAATGATGCATTTTCGACATCACACCGGGCACATGCTTCTATGGTAGGTATTACAAAATATCTTCCCAGTGTCGCAGGATTGCTGATGGAAGAAGAATTAAACGCTCTAAATCTGGCTTTAGGTGCACCGGAAAAACCTTTATTAGCTGTAATAGGTGGCTCAAAAGTTTCAACAAAACTAAGTGTTCTGGAAAATCTGATTGAGAAAGTTGATTATCTCGTCCTTGGTGGAGGAATGGCCAATACTTTCCTTTATGCAAAAGGCGTTTCTATAGGAAAATCCCTGTGCGAAACCAATATGGCTAACACTGCCAGAGGAATCATGGAAAAAGCTGAGAAAATTGGCTGTAAGATTATTCTACCAAAAGATGTCGTTATTACTACGGAGGAAATAAAAGAAGGCATGTTCTCAAATATCGTTGATATTGATAATATCCCTGATAATGCTCTAGCCGTTGATATTGGCCCCAAAAGTGTCAAATATATCAAAAAACACCTAAGCTCTTCTAAAACAGTTGTGTGGAACGGTCCGCTTGGTGTCTTTGAAATTAAACCGTTTGATAATGGAACAAATGAAATCGCCAAAGCTGTAGCAAGACGCACGAAGAACGGTAATTGCTCCAGTATTGCCGGAGGTGGAGACACTATTGCAGCTTTGGAAAATGCCGGTGTAGCGAATAAATTCTCCTATATTTCAACAGCTGGCGGTGCATTTCTTGAATGGCTGGAAGGTAAAGAACTTCCCGCTATTTCTCCATTACGGAAAAATGTGATGAGCAACGCGGCATAAACTTTTTGTTCCTCAACAACTTCTTTAAAAACAAAAAAACCGGTGATTTTTGTCACCGGCTGTAGTTGTATAATTGGAGGTAGAAAATGTTATAGTAGCTTCACTTAAGAATAATTCCTTGGGCAAATTCACACGTTATCTTACCGTAATATCTCAATGCTTGGCGAATATCATCAGGATGGACAAATTGTCCGTTTTTCCAGAATTTTCCTGTTAGCATAAACAGTGAAATAAAATCTTGTTTATTAACATCAAAAGCTTTGGAAATAAGAGCTAATCCCTGACCATTATTTTGTGTAAGAATCTGAGTGATTACATTCGGATCAATACCTGTAAAAACAGAAAGCTGCGCTACAAATGAGCGAGCATGTCCACGACGCAAAGTGCTAATCATCATCTGTATATTCAAAAACCCTTTATCTCTGGCAACACGTGCAGCCTCTACCATACGAGCCTCAGGCACAGAGCTATTTGGAAAGAATGAACAAGATTCAATAGAGTCTTCAACAATCTGCTCTACATTTTGTATAACCAGTGTCTTATCAACATCGTATTGATCTGCGATATAATGTTTAAGCTCTTCACCAGCATATTGATATAATGTGCTGGCGATTTGAGTTGACATCTCATCACGGCCCAATAGCGGCTTTACGATAGCTTCTTCCTGCTGAGCCAGATCCGACAGGGCAATCATTGTACTTTCACAAAGGAAAACCCCATCATTTTCAAGAAGTATCAGCGCTGTTTCTACATCTTTAGTTCCGGCAAGCATCTCGGTAACCTGATTTGCCAATCTCTTACGCGCAGCGATTGCCTTCCAGTATTCACTACCCTGTGACTTAATGATGTACAGCAAGTCAAAATCCCCTAATACCGGACTTGTTATTAAAACCGGGCGGGCAATATCAATATCATCATTCGCCAATTGCAAAATCAGACGAAGAGGAACGCTCTCTAATAACGATAATCTGCAAGCCAAAGTCTTACGAACGCTTTCACCTGCTTCTGCGATAAGATCAATCAGCACATCTGCGACCATTTCGCTTTCACGAACTGTAATATCTGCTTCTAATATCGAGCAAATCTCACGTGCCAGCTCTATTCTTGATTGCTCAGTGCGCTCTCCGGCCAAGTCATATAGATGCCCGACCGAGCCTAAATACCTTTTAGCCGGTATAATGGGAATCTCATTTTCCCTATAACATCTTGTCTTCACGACTTTTGCCCCCACAATTATCATGCATTATTATTTCTTTACTTTATTAAAAAGTTTATTCTTTAATTATTTAAAAACATATTCCAAAAAACGCTTATAATTTGCTGTGTTCCAACGATTTTTTTTCATTCATTCGTCATTGTTACAATAAAAAGATTATTATTTAGTTAACAAAATGATTAATTATAGAAAACAATTGAGAACATATAG
>JAGLKS010000287.1 GCA_023140905.1 Alphaproteobacteria bacterium
TTCTTGGGACCAACTGGAGTTGGAAAGACAGAGCTTACCAAAGCTTTGGCTGAATTTATGTTTGATGATGAGAATGCGCTGGTGCGGCTTGATATGTCCGAATATATGGAAAAGCATTCAGTAGCGCGTATGATTGGAGCGCCTCCGGGCTATGTTGGCTATGAGGAAGGCGGAGCGTTGACTGAGGCTGTGCGCAGACGGCCTTATCAGGTTGTGTTGTTTGATGAAGTGGAGAAAGCTCATCCTGATGTGTTCAACGTGCTTTTGCAAGTGCTCGATGATGGGCGCTTAACAGATGGGCAAGGGCGCACGGTTGATTTTTCCAATACGGTTTTGATTATGACCTCTAATTTAGGCAGTGAGTTTTTGGTTGCTCAGAAAGAGGGAGATAGTGTTGAGGCTGTGCGTGATGAAGTTATGGGCGTTGTGCGTTCGTCATTCCGCCCGGAATTTCTCAACCGTATCGATGATGTGCTACTTTTCAGTCGCTTAGGCCGCGATGATATTAAAGGCATTGTAGATATCCAGCTTGGTTATTTGCATGGGCTTTTGGAGGCTCAACATGTCAGCCTTGATCTTGGCGATGAAGCGCGGGAATGGATTGCGGATCATGGTTATGACCCTGTCTATGGTGCACGGCCTTTAAAGCGCACGATTCAGACTTATCTGCAAAACAAGCTGGCGGAGCTGTTACTATCTGGTGAAGTAGGGGTGGACTCGAAAGTTAAAGTCAGTGTGAAGGATAATGCTTTAAGTTTCCAGATTTCATAAGGCACATAAAAATCTGTGGTTTATGTATAGAAAATAGCTGAGTCCCATTGTTTAGAGGCGTGGCTTTGGCTAGACTCCTTTACGGGCTATTATGCTTATTTTAAATAATTTGGGGCTTTGTTTCTATGCGTGTTTCTTCTTCTTTTCATCACCTTGTTTTTTTGTCATCCATTCTTGTTTTAGGTTCTTGCGCCTATACAACCAAAGCATCTTATCAGGATATAACTTTTCTTTCTCCTGATGGGCAGGATGCACAATGTTTTGTTTATATTAATAAGATAAAATATCAAGTCTGGACGCCTCAGACGATTAATGTCAAAAAATCGAGTAAACCGATGAAAGTTTCTTGTAATGCTCCGGGCAACAGGGATATTGAAGTGGAGGTTCATCCAAGAATAGAAACAGTGGCGCTATGGGGAACGCCTGTTGGTATGGCGTGGGATTATGCTTCGGATTCTTTATATTCTTACCCTGATGTTATTGCGATTGATTTTTCTCAAGAAACGATTAGGCCGCTTCCTTTGCCAAAACACAATAATGAAGATATTCGTCAGCCTGAAAGCTATGACCTCGAAGAGTTTCTTCCTAATGAGCCGCGCTTGAATAGTGATAAAAACAATAAAACAATGTTGCTGCTACGTCGCGATAAAGGTAGTGAAATCGATGGTAGTCGGGATGAGAGCGAATCTTCTGATGATGAAGATAGTCTTATGCCATCTGATGTTGCTGAGAATATAGAATTTGATGGTGGTATCAGTAATGAAGGCGATCTTGAGGCCGTGATTGAAGAAATTCGTGAGACACCAACAGCAGAATTACAAGACTCTGAAGCGGTTTCTATAGATGTTGAGATTGATATTGAAGTTGCCGGTGAAAAGGCTAATTCTGTGGCTGAAGAAGCGGGTGAAGCGACTGTAATGGAAGCTGAATCTGATAGCGTGGCTGAATCTGATGCCGGGCCTACTGACAGTGATAGTGAAGATTTAGCTAATAGTGCTCCGGTTGTTCTTGTCCCTGGGGAGTAATGCGTGACCCCTTCATCCAAAACATATTTCTTTTGTGGCATTGGCGGCAGTGGCATGATGCCTTTGGCTGTGTTTCTGAAACGTTCAGGGGCCAATGTGTTTGGCTCGGATCGTTCATACGATCAAGGGAAAACTCCTGAAAAATTTAAGGCATTACAGGATTTAGGGATTAAGCTTTATCCGCAAGATGGTTCCGGGGTCACACAAAACGTGAATTATCTGGTCGTTTCTACAGCAATTGAAGATACAATCCCTGACATTGGAGTGGCTCTTGCGCAAGATATTCCTGTTATTAAGCGTGGTATGTTATTAGCTGAGTTGTTTAACGAGGCTAAAGATAAAATTGCTGTTGCCGGGACAAGCGGCAAATCAACGACAACGGG
>JAGLKS010000288.1 GCA_023140905.1 Alphaproteobacteria bacterium
CTGTGAATTTCCGGGGTGCAAATTTGAGTGGTGCTAAATTAGCTGGGTCTATGGCATCGCATGCTGATTTTTCTGATGCGAGGATGTCTGGTGTCAATATGAGTGGTGCTGATTTGCGCGGGGCACAGTTGGAAGGTGCGGATTTGTCTAACGCCGATATTGGTGGTGCTAAAATGCGTGGTGCAAACACAAAATCTGCGATTTTGACGGGTGTGTCTTCGACAATATTGAACGATTCAGGTGCTGATCTCAATGATGCGATTACGGATGAAAATGTAGGTATGGCTGTTTCTGATCTTTCCGAGCCATTGCCCAAGCTCATGGAATATCACCGCGAATGGCTTAAGAGCCGTGGTGTGACAGGTGTGCAGCTTGACTTGACTGATATGGATTTACGCGGACTTGGTTCATTGAAGATGGAGCAATTGACCGCGATTAAAGCCATAAAAGCCAAGTTCTTTGGTATGAATTTATATAAAGTCGAAATGCAGAGTGCTACGCTTGATGGATCTGATTTTCGCGATTGCGATATGGTGGAATCTGATTTGCGTGGGACTTCTTTTAAAGGAGCGAATTTCTCTCATACTGATCTTGAAGGAGCTAATTGTAGTTCGCTTATGCTTGGAGCCGGGGGGATTAGCCGTTTTAATCCATGTGACTTTGAAGGTGCAGTGATGCGCTATGCTAAAATGGTCAGAGGAACGTATAAGGATGCAATTTTTAAAGACGCAGATTTGTCTTATGCAGACTTAAGCGGGTGTGATTTGCGCGGAGCTGATTTTACGGGTGCCATCATGACTAACACAAATTTGGATGATACTCAGACAGAAGGTGCTAGCTTTGATCGTGATGAAAGCTGTCCAGTATTTCGTATTCCTACTGAGCATGATACTGATGAGGATGCTTAACGCGTTTCTGTCTGTTTCTACAGTTTCTCAATTAATTCCGGTAGGGCATCAAATAAATCAGCAATAAGAGTATAATCTGCCATAGCGCAGATTGGAGCGTTCTCGTCGTTATTTATGGCAACGATTATCTTGGAATCTTTTATGCCTGATGTGTGTTGAATTGCGCCTGATAACCCTATGGCGATATACAAATCCGGCGCGACAATTTTCCCTGTCTGGCCGATCTGGGCGTCATTGGGGATATAGCCAGCATCTACAGCAGCGCGAGTTGCACCGACAGCACCGCCAAGCTTATCGGCTAGTGTTTCTATCATTTTGAAATCGTCTATAGAGCCAAGAGCGTGTCCTCCGGCAATCACGATTTTAGCGGTGGTTAATTCTGGGCGCTCTGTTTCAATGGTTTCACGCTGAATAAAACGGCTTTGTTTAACTGTCGGTATTGGTTGAACTTGTTCTATGGGTGCGGCATTGCTGACGTACATAGCGGCTTCTTCAAAGACTGTGGCGCGGATTGTCAATGCTTTAATGGCTTCGTTTGACTGTACTTTAGCCAGAGCATTGCCAGTGTAAACGGGCCGTATGAATGTATTTTCATCGATAATATGGGTTACATCAGAGATTTGCTGGACATCTAGTAGCGCGGCTATGCGTGGCAGGATGTTTTTTCCAAAGCTGGTGGCAGGGGCTAGAATATGATTGTAATTTCCTTTTTGAATGATATCCATAATAAGAGGTGCTAATTCCTCTGCCAGAAAATATTCATAATGTGCGGCATCAGCTTTAAGTAATTTTGTAATGCCAGTAATTTGGCATGCTCCTTTTGCCAGATTGTCGCAATTATATCCGGCTACGAGTAGGTGAATATCACTATCACCGAGCTTGGTTGCTGCGGTTACTGTGCTGAGCGTGGCCGGGTGGAGGTTTTTATTGTCATGTTGAGCAAGAATTAGGATTGCCATATTTTTTCCTTCGAAGGGGTGATTATATAACTTTGGCTTCATTTTTAAGTTTATTGATTAATGTGTCTACGTCAGGAACTTTGATACCGGTTGATCGTTCAGTCGGTGGTGTAACTTCAAGGAGTACAACACGTTTATGTGTATCATAAGACAAGCCAAGTTGTTTTGGTTCCATGATTTCCAAAGGCTTTTTCTTGGCTTTCATAATATCGGGTAGCTTGACATAGCGCGGTGTATTGAGGCGTAAATCTACGGAAATAACAGCAGGGGCTTTGATACGCAGTGTTTCAATGCCACCATCCACTTCACGTGCAACTTCGAGGTCTTCTTCTCCTTCCTCCAATAATGTCAGGTTAGAGGTGAATGTACTTTGTGGCCAGTCAAGTAGGGCAGCTAGCATTTGCGGCGTTTGGTTGGCATCGTTGTCTATGGATTGTTTACCCATCAGGATTAAGTTAGGATGTTCGTCATTAGCAACTTTATATATTGTTTTTGCAATATCAAGAGATTGTATACCGCCAATATCAATAGGGAGGTCTGTTTTAACTAAAATAGCACGGTCTGCGCCCATGGCTAAAGCTGTGCGGAGTTGTTCTTGTGCTTTTTCAGGACCAATTGTAAGGGCAATAACTTCGCTGGCTTTGCCTGTTTCTTTAAGGGATATAGCTTCTTCTAAAGCATGGGTATCAAAGGGGTTGATGGTCATTCTGACGTTATCTGTATCAACGGCACTGTGATCGTCTTTAACTCGGACTTTGACTGTATGGTCTATGACGCGTTTGATAGGAACAAGAATTTTCATAGTTATTATACTGCCTTGCTATGTTTTTATTTGTAAGGATATGATTTTGAGGCATGAAAAGCTTGGGTGCAAGGGGAATCGTTTATTTCATATAAAGTCTAAAGAAAGCCCACAAAATACGAAATTTGCATATTTATGGAAAATACTATATAACTACAGCACATTTTACGTAATCACAGGACGATACTATGAAAAGAAAATTCCTAATGCGAGCAAGTTGTTTATTATGGACATATAGCTGTACGAATGGCGATAACCCGATTATATGCTTTTCTAATCCAAAAGTTTCTATAAATGTGATCTATACATTAGATGATATTGCAGAAATGTTGGCACGTGGTGACGATCAAAATGGTTATACTCATATACCATATTATGTACCATATAGTGTGATGAAAGAAGCGTATGATGTTATGACAGCACAACTTTCTACAGACACACAAACAGCTATGGCAGCTTAGGATTATGACCTCAGTCTAATAAGGTAATTTACGTCATAATTATCTTCTTGTAAGCTAAATTCATCGTTTTTCTTTTACCCTGATTATTTTCAGAGATTGCATCAGTCACAATAAAGCCTTTGATTTTTTGTCTTAGGATTAGTATGGATAAGCATATTAGTAAAAACAAAGCTAACACGTAAGCAGACAATAAATTCAGGGTTAATAGATTTTAAAATGGCACTTATTATAGTGAAATTTGGAGGAACTTCTGTCGCTGATATAGAGCGTATAGAACGCGCAGCTGGTAAAGTTATACGTGAGATTGACGCTGGTAACAAAGTGGTGGTGGTGGTTTCTGCGATGTCAGGTGTAACAAATCGCCTTGTTGATTATTGCACGCAAATTAGCCCGTTCTATGACGTTTGTGAGTATGATAATGTTGTATCTGCTGGAGAGCAAATTACGTCTGGTTTGATGGCTATTGCCTTACAAAAGCATGGTGTGAGTGCACGGTCTTGGCTTGGCTGGCAAATTCCTATCAAAACTAATGATGTGCATGGTAAAGCGCGGATTGAATCTATTGATACAGACAAATTGCATAAATGTCTGG
>JAGLKS010000289.1 GCA_023140905.1 Alphaproteobacteria bacterium
CCCATATCAAGCATTCTATCTGCTTCATCAATAACCAAAATCTTAATACCGTTTAGCAAAATATTGCCACGTTCAAATAAATCAATTAAACGCCCCGGTGTTGCGATTAGAACATCCACACCACGCTCTAATAATTTAATCTGCTCTTCCATTGATGAACCACCGATCAATAGAGCTTTAGATAGTTTGCTATTTTTGCCGTAAGTGTCAAAATTTTCTGCAATTTGAGCAGCTAATTCACGCGTTGGCGAAAGAATAAGGGAACGCGGCATACGTGCTTTAGCTTTCCCTCCTTCAAGAATATCAATCATCGGCAGAGTAAAACCTGCAGTTTTTCCAGTGCCGGTTTGTGCTAAACCGACAATGTCTCTTGCCATGAAAATATTAGGTATTGCTTTTTCCTGAATCGGTGTAGGTGATTCATACCCACAGTCTTTGACAGCTTCTAATATTTTATTACTTAATCCCAGATCTTCAAATTTCATTTATATGTAAGCTTCGCTCTTTCCTGTTGTCATTCGCCCATAGAGCTATTATAAAAGCTCAGAAAAAGCAAACAAATAAAAGAAAAAGACCATCTGCCTTTGAAATATTATGTCGCAAAAACAGTGGTTTTAGAATGAAAACGCACTTGATAATAGATAGTTGTATGAACAAAAAAGAATTAGAAGAAAGATTAGAGTTTACTCCACGTTTTGATAAAAACGGCTTAATCCCGTGCATTACAACCTGTGCAAATTCTGGGGATGTGTTGATGTTTGCTTTTATGAATAAAGAGGCGTTGAATAAAACCATTCAAACAGGTGAAGCTCATTATTGGTCACGCAGCCGCCAATGTTTATGGCATAAGGGAGAAAGTAGTGGTTATACACAAAAAGTTGTAGAAATGCGCACAGATTGCGATCAAGATTGTATTTGGCTACGTGTAAAGATCAATACACCAAACGATACTTCCAAAGAGATAGTTGCTTGCCATACTGGAAGAAAAACATGTTTTTACAGAGAGATAGAGTTGGAATCTAAAGATATCTCTGAGGCAAGGCTACATTTTATCGATGGATCTTAACTATATCACTCACATAGCTGGAACTTATGATGCCGGAGCTACATCTTTTATATGCAATTCAGCTGTTTTTCGTCCTTGCCATTCATTAATTTTGATTTGACCAAGAATATGAAAACGACGCGCATTGTTTCCATCTTGTAACAAAGCGTCACCCAAGGATGTTCCAACGCTTCTAAATGCCATAGATTTAAGCCATCCGCCCCCTTCCCAGTCTTTAAGCATGACCCGTATATGACTTCCTCCCAATATATCAGCTTTACTGATACAAACATCTTTGAACATAAAAACGGGTTCTGGTTGTTCTTGTCCAAAAGGTCCGATCTTGTCATTAAGCATCTGCACCAAATCTACATTCACACCAGATAGTGTTAGAACACCATCAATAATCGTCTCTACATTCATATCTGTGTTTTGCATTTGACGCATTATATGGTCATTTAGGAACTGTCTTAGAGTATCAATTTTATCAGTCTGCACCGTAAATCCACCAGCCATAGCATGACCCCCGCCTTTTTCAAGCAGCCCAGCCACACGTGCATCTATAAAACTTTGAGCAATATGTATTCCCGGGATTGAACGCCCGGACCCACGCCCTTCTTTATCTCCAGAAAGATTATAAGCATATGTCACAACGCATGTTGGTTTATTGTATTTCTCTTTCAAACGTCCAGCCACTAGACCACTTAATCCCGGGTGCCAGTCCTCATGCGCAACTAAAATCAAAGCTTCTTTTTCAAGGCCAAGCTCTTCGACCATAGCAATCGCTTCGCTTTCCATTTGTTGCTGAATTGCTTTGCGTTTGTCATTGCAGTCATTAAGGGTCCATGCAATCGTATTGCATGTTTCCGGTTCATCATAACTCAACAGTTTAGCACCCAGATCTGCTTCATGGACGCGGCTCCCCGCATTAATGCGGGGTCCCAGAACAAAACCACAATCATATGTGCTTAAAGGTGCTGAAATGCCTGAAACTTTGACTAATTCACGCATCCCCACATTCATACAGGTTTCTATCGTATTCAGCCCCATACGAACAAATAAGCGGTTAGCTTTTGTCAATGGCACCATATCACATACAGTTCCGAGTGCTACGATATCAAGCAAAGCTTTAAGATTAGGCTCTTTAATTTTATTTCGCCGGTAGTAATTACGATCACGCAAACGATTATTGATTGCTACACATGCCATAAACGTCACCCCCACAGCGGCGAGCATATCCAAACCGGAATTATCATCCTTGCGTTTTGGATTAATGACATACCAACATTCCGGCAAGCTTTCTTCGGTTTCGTGGTGATCTATTATAATAATTTTCAGCCCTAAATCTGTGCCTGCTTTGACGATATCAAATGCTGTTGTCCCACAATCGAGCATCATAAGGATGTCTGCACCCTGCTCTTTTATAGATTTAAGCGCATCAATATTGGGGCCATATCCTTCTTTTAAACGATCCGGTATATAGATTGATGCTTCTATTCCTAATGCTTTTAAGAAACGGTAAAGCACCGCAGATGATGTCGCTCCATCAACATCAAAATCTCCAAAAATTGCAAAAGACTGTTTTTCTTCTATAGCTTTTGCCACATCCTCTGCCATATCTCCAATCGTCTTGAGAGAGAAAGGGTCAGGAAAATCGTCTTTGAGTGTAGGATTTAAGAAAGAAGGTACATTTTTAAGTGGAATGCCTCGTTGACACAAAATGCGTGCAATAATTTCAGGAAGTTCATAATTGCGCATTATAAGGTCAACATCATTCAAAGATGTTTCAGGTATGACCCAACGGGCTTTGTTTAAAGAAGAGTCGAT
>JAGLKS010000029.1 GCA_023140905.1 Alphaproteobacteria bacterium
CGCAGCTGAATATAATCCCATGGAGTGCATTAAAACTAATGTGAATGGTGCAGAAAACCTGGTTAATGCAGCACTCGCATGCAAAGTGAAAAAAGTGATAGCTCTTTCTACGGATAAAGCTGCAAACCCCATCAATCTGTATGGTGCCAGCAAGCTTGCTTCAGACAAAATCTTTATTGCTGCAAATAACATGAGCGGCTCCATCGGCACAAAATTTTCTGTCGTACGCTATGGTAATGTTTTAGGATCCCGTGGATCAGTTGTTCCTTTCTTCAAGAAATTAATCAATGAAGGAGCAAAATCCCTACCGATTACAGATGAACGCATGACAAGATTCTGGATTACTCTTAATCAGGGCGTAAACTTTGTTTTGTCATCTCTGGAGATAATGCGCGGAGGAGAAATCTTCGTCCCGCGCATACCATCCATGAAAATGACTGACATGGCTAAAGCGATGGCACCGGATCTTCCACATGACATTATAGGGATCAGACCCGGTGAAAAAATCCACGAAATTATGATAACCTCTGATGATGGACGCAACACTATTGCTCTGAAAGACCGTTATGTAATAGAGCCTGTATTTGCTTTCTGGACCAGACAATCATACACGGATAATGGCGCGATTAATGTCCCTGAAGATTTCTCCTACAGTAGTGATAAAAACGATAAATGGATGATCGGTGAAGAATTAATCGCATTGCTAAAAAACACCTAACAAGAAACTACACAATGATTCCATATAGCAGGCAAAATATTAACGAAGATGATATATCCGCAGTTACCGAGGTATTACGCGGAGATTTCCTCACAACCGGCCCGAAAATAAAAGAATTTGAAGATGCTATTTGTGAGATTACCAACACTAAATACGCTATAGCCTGCTCCAACGGTACAATAGCTTTGCACCTTGCCGGTATTGCTTTTGGCTTAAAAGAAGGCGATGCCGTAATAGTCCCTTCTGTAACATTTCTTGCAACAGCAAATGCAGCACGGTATTGCGGCGCAGAAGTCATGTTTTCCGACGTTGACCCTGATAGCGGCTTAATGCAAGCTTCGGATTTGGAACATGCTCTGAAAAGATGCAAAGATCTGGGTCTTAATCCCCGTGCAGTATTTCCTGTTCACCTTACCGGTCAGTGCGTTAACATAGAGGAAATATCTAAAACAGCAAAAGCTTCGGGCCTTAAGATATTAACAGACGCCGCCCACGCAATCGGCGGAGAATTACACGGGAAACCTGTAGGATCATGTGACCATGAAGACGCATGCGCTTTTTCTTTTCATCCGGTAAAAACGATTGCTACGGGTGAAGGGGGAGCCGTCACAACTAACGACGCAAAACTGGCCGCAAAAATGAGAACACTGCGCCATCACAGCATGCAGACAACCCCTAAGAAAGGAGCGTGGTGCTATGAGATGGAAGAGCTTGGCTATAATTACCGGATAACAGATATTCAATGCGCCCTTGGCATTTCCCAGCTTAAAAGACTTGGAAACTTTGTAGCACGTAGACGTGAACTGGTTGCACTTTATGATAAACTGCTGGAACCTCTGGCACCTGTATTAAAGCCCCCTCCCAAAATGCAATATTGCAATCCGGGCTGGCATCTCTATGCAGTGAAAATAGATTTTGCAGCCGCAAATATTACCCGACAGAATTTCATGGCCGCTTTGCACGATAAAGGCATTGGAACGCAAGTTCATTACATTCCCGTCCATACTCAGCCATATTACAAAAAGCGCTATGGGAATATAGAATTACCGGGAGCAGAGTCGTATTACGAACAAACACTATCTCTCCCCTTGTACCCCACACTAAGAAATGAGGATATACATTTTATTGTTAATGAGATAACGAAAGCGATACAGGTAAAAAATGAAAGCTGTTGCAATAATTCCTGCCAGAGGCGGCTCTAAGAGACTTCCAAGGAAAAACATTCTGCCGATAGGAGGAAAGCCAATGCTCTCCTACCCTATTGCTGTAGCAAAACAAAGTAACATATTTGACCGCATAATAGTCTCTACAGATGATAAGGAAATTGCCTCTATTGCAAAAGAACATGGTGCAGAAGTAGTAATGCGCCCGGAAGAAATGGCAACTGATGAGGCTCACGAAAGCGAGGCATATGGACATGTCCTTGATGTCCTCGCAGATGAAAATTACGTGCCGGATGCTTTTTGCGGTATATATCCGACAGCCGTTTTTATCTTGCCTGAAGATTTGCAAGGAGCTGCGAAATTATTAAACAGCGAGCAAAACCCTGATGTCGTAATGAGTGTATCAGAATTCCCTATCCACCCGTATAAAGCGCTGCAAAAAAACGATGCCGGTTATTTAACGATGGTTTACCCGAAAGAGTGCAAACAAAGATCTCAATTCTACCCCCATTACGTTGCCAGTAACGGCACTTTTTATTGGTTCAGAACAACAAGTTTCAGGGAAAATCCCGGATATTACACTGATAAACTTGTTGGATATGAACTGCCAAACGAACGCGCTATTGATATCGACACTAAAAAAGATTACGAATGGGCATGTCTAAACATCTAATCAATAATCAGGTAACAAAGAAATGTTAAAATATAAAACCGAACAGGAAAATTTTTGGTCTGGTGAATTTGGTGATGAATATATACACAGAAATACACTGGACATAATCCCGTGCCGTATATCCATGTTTTCTAATATCTTAAAATCTACAAGACAAATAAACTCTATTCTGGAACTTGGCGCTAATATAGGCATAAACCTTCACGCGCTGCATGCTCTTCTGCCAAAAGCGAAACTACATGCCCTTGAGATAAATGACAAAGCCATTGATGAGCTGCGGAAACATGAATGGATTGAGGCTCGGCAAGGCTCTATTCTAGAAGAAAACTTTACACAACTTGCCGATTTATCGTTTACCTCAGGCGTATTAATTCACATAAACCCTGACGCTCTTCCAAAAGCATATGCTGCTTTATATAATTCCAGTCAACGTTATGTTTTGGTGTGTGAATACTATAACTCCTCACCCACCACACTTTCTTATCGTGGCAAGCAAGAGCGCTTGTTCAAACGCGATTTTGCCGGTGAAATGATGGATATTTATCCTGACTTGAAATTGATAGACTATGGCTTTGTTTATAGAAAAGACCCTAATTTTCCTTTGGATGACTTAACTTGGTTCTTAATGGAAAAACAATAGTGTTTGAAAGTGCTTTATAGTAGTTTCATTATTTGCTTAGGAGCCTATAAAGTTTAGGAGACTATAAAAATGTCTATGGTTCGGCCCCATAAAAAAGCTATATTCAGGTGTGATGCCTCATCAAAAATTGGTGGTGGACACGTAATGCGTTGCCTCACTCTGGCAGATGAACTTAGCAAAAATGGATGGAAATGTGCCTTTTCCAGCAATCCAGATGCTCCCGTTATTATTCCTGCGCTAAAAAATTATCAGCTAATTGCGCCTGATGCCCTTGGAGATCTTAGCGACCGGGCAGATCTGCTAGTTATAGATCATTACGGATTAGACCACGAATATGAAAAACAATGCAGGAAATGGGCTGACAAAATACTTGTCATTGATGATTTTGCGAACAGGACACATGATTGCGATATATTGATTGATCAGACTTATGGCAGATCAAGACTAGATTACACTTCATTAACCCCGGATCATTGCAAAATTCTAACGGGAACAAAATATGCGCTTCTCAGACAACAATTCAGGGATGCCAGAGAAAGATCTCTTGCAAGAAGACTAAATGATTTCAGCATAAAACGTGTGCTGATATCTCTTGGTATGATGAATATGCACAATATAAATTTAAAGGCTCTACAGGCACTAAAACTATTTGAGGATATCAGAGTACAAATTGACGTAGTACTCAGTTCCAGCGCTTCTTTCATGGACGAACTCAAAAATGAAATCGCCAAAATTAATAAAACAGGATTCCATAAAGTGACACTTCATACAAACATAGAAAATATGCCCACAATAATGGCACAAGCTAACATAACTATCGGTGCCGGAGGATCTACAAGCTGGGAACGATGTACTTTGGGACTGCCCGCTATTGTGATAGAGCTGGCCAACAACCAGCGAAAAATATCGAAAGAACTCGCCGAAGCAGGAGCTATTATAAATATGGGCTGGCATGAAAATGTTACAGCTCAGAATATCGCAGACACATTATCCGCATTGAGTAGTAATCCTGACAGACTGATACAAATAAGCCAAAATGCCGCAAAAATTTGCGACGGCTCAGGTGTAGAAAGAGTAATTAAGGAGATACAAAATGCCTGATTGGTGGAATAAACCCAGAAAAATATCAGTGATCGTCGATAACGATAGCTGGATATTACCTTACGCAAAAGAACTGGTAGCATGGTGCAATGATAATGGTGACACGGCTGCTTTGTGCCGGAAACACAGTGAAATAAAAACCGGCGCAATAGCCTTTTATCTGGGATGTGTCAAAATCACCCCTCCTGATATTCTTGCAAAAAACAGGTTCAATCTGGTTGTGCATGCTAGCGATCTTCCCAAAGGACGGGGCTTTTCTCCGTGGAGCTATGCAATACTGGAAGGGGAAAACAAAATTCCCGTATGTCTTATCGAAGCTGCTAACGAGGTTGATGCAGGAAATATTTTTTACAAAGAATATATTTCCCTGAAAGGAGACGAATTAGTTGATAACCTTCGCGCTCTAATAGGTAGTAAAACTGTTGAATTTGGCCGAAAATTCCTGAATGAAACAAGCCCTGCCAAAGGAACCCCTCAGAAAGGAACAGCAACAATCTACCCTCGAAGATACCCTAAAAACAGCCAAATAGATGCTAATAAAACAATAGCTGAGCAATTTGATCTATTAAGAATTGTTGATAATAAGAACTATCCTGCATTCTTTGAATATAGAGGACAAACATATAAATTAATGATTGAAAAAGATGAGCGGGGTATTCTTTCCAATTGATAAATACCCTTACATCTTATAGCCTGAATTGATTATGGCCTAACCTGAATATATTGCATCATTCTAAGGATTTTTACCCCATGCGCATCTCTTTGTTTATACCGGATTTCGAAGAAGGCGGCGCACAAAAAATGATGGTAAATCTTGCCAATTCTCTGGCAGAAAAATCTGTCAGCGTTGATCTGGTCGTCGCTTGCAATCAAGGGTCCTTTAACAATCTTGTGAACACAAACGTCAATGTTGTGCCTCTGGACTGTGCAAGAACCCTGCACGCACTTCCAAAACTCGTGCGCTATATAAATTCAGAAAAACCGGATGTAATAATTTCTGCACTGTATCATGCAAATGTAATATGCCTTGCAGCAAAATGCCTGTCCAAAAAATCCCGCACAAAATTTATTGTAACGGAAAGAAATCACCTATCCTCAAAAATCAAAAACAGCAACTCTGTTAAGGATAAAATACTTCTTCCTGCAATAAAATTCCTTTATCCGAAAGCAGATTCAGTTATTGCCATATCCAAAGGTGTAATGGATGATGTGGTTGAACTATGTGCCCTGAACGATGACAAAATATCCTATATTCACAATCCTGTAGTGACACCCTCCTTTGAGAAAGAAATTAAGTCTCATTCCGAGCTTCTCTTTCCTGACAGCACCCTGCCCCTAATAATAGCGTCCGGTCGATTGGTAGAGCAAAAAGACTACCCTACCATGCTAAAAGCTATGGCTTTGATACTTAAGAAAAAACCGGCTAATTTAGCCATTCTGGGCAAAGGACCACTGCAAAAAGAACTCGCAGCCCTATCAAAAGAACTGGGAATAGAAAATAACGTCACCTTTAAAGACTTTGTAGAAAACCCCCTGTCCTATATGAAACAAGCCGACATATTCCTTATGACCTCAGCTTGGGAGGGATTTGGAAATGTTCTGGTTGAAGCCTTATATTGCGGATTATCCATAGTAGCTACTGATTGCCCGTCAGGCCCTGCTGAAATTCTAGACAACGGAAAATACGGTTATCTAACAAATGTAGGCGATGAAATTGATATTTCAAATGCTGTTTTAAAAGTCATGGAAAGCCCTTTTGATAAAGAACAGCAAAAGAAAAGAGCTATGAAGTTTACCACTGACAGCATATCTGATAAATATCTGAGGCATGTAAAAGGTTTGATAAGATAATGAAAAAAATTCTATTGGTTATGAGCAAATTCTACCCTGAATATTCAGGGCCAAGTATCAGAATTCCAAAATTATATGATGCTATATCAGAGGAAATTGGTGCTGGAGAAATTAACGTTCTGTGCAATTCTATAGAATTTTCTGATGATAAAGAATACGAATATAACGGATATAAAGTCAGAAGAATTGTCAGCGAATATATAAGAAAAAAGAAATTTCCTTTTAATCTTCTCCCCGCAAAACTATATAATTTTGTTCTGTATAACACCGAACTTATAAAATCATATATAGTGCTTAACAAACATTACAAAGACGCAGATATCGTGCATATCATCGGACATTCAGGCGCGACAGCAGCCGCAATCCGGTGGTCCACGAAAAATAAAATTCCAGCTATTTTAGAAATGGTTAATTCTGAAGCTTTGCCTTATCAAAGATTTTTACAATTCATAAAATTAAAACTACCTGAAAAACATTCCTGCATAATAAATTTTACAAACGACGCTAAAAAAAAATGCCTCAATGAGGGATACGCAGATAACATATGGACAAGACCAAATCCTATTGATAACAACATATTCAATATTGATTTTGACAATAAGTATATATACCGAAAAAACAACACTCCGTTTAAAGATTCCGACATACTGATATGCTCGATAGCAAAAATACTTCCAAGAAAAAATCAAATATTCCTAGTCAAATTATTAAAACTCTTACCAATAGAATACAAATTAATTATTGCAGGCCCTTTGGTTACTGGCGGTAATTTATATTGTAGAGATGTTGATTATCTAAATAAAATAAAAGAGATAATCAAATCATCGAAACTAGAAGACAGAGTTATTATAAACACAACATATGTCGAGTCTTCTGTTTATATGAAAATGTCAGACGTTTACGCAATGCCAGCTATTGATGAAGGATTTGGCACACCCATGATAGAAGCAATTGCGTGCGGTCTGCCTGTCATAGCAAATTCAGAAGAGGCCGCCTTCAGAGAATGGATAAAAAAAGGCATTAATGGATATAATGTATCTTTGGATAATCTGGAAGAATGGAGGAACTGTATTATCAAAGCGTCAAGAATTACAAAGGAACAAAGAATAAATCAGTCAAATATAATTATAGATAAAGCAGGTAAAAAAAATATCTATAACAAATATATTAAAATTATAAATGAGCTTACACAAT